>CAJYIG010000247.1 GCA_913774725.1 uncultured Curtobacterium sp.
GGTTGACGACGAAGCCCGGCTGGTCGGCCGTGATGATCGCGGTCTTCTTCAGGGTCTTCGCGACGGCGAGGGCCGTGGCGAGGGCCTCGTCCGAGGTCTTCGCGGCGCGGACCACCTCGAGCAGGGGCATGACGGCGACCGGGTTGAAGAAGTGGAAGCCGACGAGGCGCTCCGGATGCTCGAGCACCGACGCCATCTCGTCGACCGACAGCGACGAGGTGTTCGTCGCCAGGATCGCGTCGGGCCCAATGACCTGCTCGATCTTCCGGAAGACGTCCTGCTTGACGGACATCTCCTCGAAGACGGCCTCGATGACCCAGTCGGCGTCCGCGAACGCGTCGTACGACACCGAACCGCTCACGAGTGCCTTGATGCGGTTGGCGTCGTCCGGGGAGACCCGCTTCTTGGCGAGCAGTTCGTCGACCGAGGACCGGATGCGCTCGACCCCGGCGTCGACCCGCGACTGGTCGACGTCGGTGATGACGACCGGGACCCCGAGCCGACGTGCGAACAGCAGCGCGAACTGCGACGCCATGAGCCCGGCGCCGAGGACGCCGACCTTGGTGATCTTCTTCGCCTCGACGCCCTCGGGAGCACCGACGGGCTTCTTCGCGCGCTTCTGCACGAGGTCGAACGCGTACATCGATGCGGCGAACTGGTCACCGGCGAGCAGGTCGGCCAGAGCGTCGTCCTCGCCGGCGAAGCGCTCGTCGAGCGACCCCGACTTCGCGGCTGCGACCAGGTCGAGTGCTCGGAAGGGCGATTTCGGGACGGTGCCGATCTTCGCGACGACCTGCTGTCGGGCCACCTTGACGACGGTGCCCCACGCAGCCTTCTCGAGCATGCCCGGCTCGTTCTTGCGCACGACCTTGGTGCGGCCGGCGACGACGCCGTCCGCCCAGGCGACCGCGGACGGCAGGAACGTCACCGACGGGATGAGCGCGTCGCCGATGCCGAGCTCGACGGCGGCCGGGCCGTCCATCAGCCGGTTGTTCTTGAGCGGGTTCTCCACGATGACGCGGAGGGCCTTCTCGGGCCCGATCAGACGGGGGAGCAGCGTGGCGCCACCCCAGCCGGGGATGATGCCGAGGAAGACCTCGGGCAGCCCGATGCCCTGGGCCGCCGACGAGAACACGCGGTAGGTGCAGTGCAGGGCGACCTCGAGGCCGCCGCCGAGCGCGATGCCGTTCACGAACGCGAACGACGGCACTCCCAGGTCGGAGAGCTTCCGGAGCGTGGCGTGCCCGAGCGCACCGAGCTCGTGGGCGACCGCACGCGAGGGGAGTGCAGCCGCCTGGGACAGGTCGGCCCCCGCGGCGAAGCAGTACTCCTTGCCGGTGATCGCGACCGCCTGGATGCTCCCGGCGGATGCCGCTGCGCGCAGGGTGTCGAGCACGTCGGACAGCTCGCGCATGGTCCGCGGTCCGAGGGTCGAGGGGCGCTTGTGGTCCTTGCCGTTGTCGAGCGTGACGAGGGCGAGCGTGCCACCGGACGGCAGCGGGACGTGCTTGACGTACGAGTGGGTGACGACCTCGTCGGCGCTGAGCTCGGTCAGCTGGTCGATCGGGGTGGTGGTCATCGTCAGGCCGCCTTCCGTGCCGCGCTCTTGCTGAAGTTCGGGTTCTCCCAGATGACGGTGCCGCCCTGGCCCAGGCCGATGCACATCGTCGTGATGCCGTACTTGACGTCCGGCCGCTCGGCGAACTGCGCCGCGAGCTGGTTCATCAGGCGCACGCCGCTCGACGCCAGCGGGTGCCCGACGGCGATCGCGCCACCCCACGCGTTCACGTCCGGAGAGTCCTGCGCGATGCCGTAGTTGTCGAGGAACGCGAGCACCTGGACGGCGAACGCCTCGTTGATCTCGAACAGGCCGATGTCGTCGATGGTCAGGCCCGCCTTGCGGAGCGCCTTGTCCGTCGCCGGCACCGGGCCGACGCCCATCACCTCGGGCTCGACGCCGGCGAAGGCGAACGAGACCATGCGCATCTTGGTCGGCAGGCCGTGCTGCTTCGCGCCGTCCTCGGAGGCGAGGAGGCTCATCGTGGCACCGTCGTTGAGACCGGCCGCGTTGCCGGCGGTGACCCGTCCGTGGGGCCGGAACGGCGTGCGCAACGCAGCCAGGGCCTCCAGGGTGGTGCCCGGACGCGGGGGCTCGTCGGTCGTGACGATGTCCCAGCCCTCGCCGGTGTTCACCTCGACCGGGATCACGTCGGGTTGCAGCTTGCCGGCCGCCCACGCGGCGGCGTAGCGCTGCTGCGACTGGACGGCGAAGGCGTCCGTGCGGTCCTTCGTGATCGCCGGGAAGCGGTCGTGCAGTCGCTCGGCGGTGCTGCCCATGACCAGGGCGTCGGTCGCGACCATGCGCTCCGCGACGAAGCGCGGGTTCACGTCGGCGCCGAAGCCCATCGGATGGCGGCCCATGTGCTCGACCCCGCCGGCGATCGCGACGTCGGCAGCGCCGAAGGCGATCGCGCCGGCGAGCGTGGTGACGCTCGTCATCGCACCGGCGCACATGCGGTCGATCGCGTAGCCCGGGACGGACTTCGGCAGCCCGGCGAGCATGCCGACCGTGCGGCCGAGGGTCAGGCCCTGGTCGCCCTGCTGGGTGGTGGCGGCCACGGCGACGTCGTCGACCGCCGCGCCGTCGAGCTGGCTGTTCCGGTCGAGCAGGCCGCGCATCGCGTGGACCGCGAGGTCGTCGGCGCGGGTCTTCCAGAACACCCCCTTCTCACCGGCTCGTCCGAACGGTGTGCGCACACCGTCCACGAACACGACGTCTGCTGCCTTGGCCAATCCGGGCCTCCAGATCCTCTTCGATCGAGTCGGGGCACGTTCCGCCCCGACCGGCCGGGCTGCACCCGGCGACTGTTCCGACGCTATGCCCGCAGCCTGGACGGGCGCATGCGCGTTGGGGTGT
>CAJYIG010000248.1 GCA_913774725.1 uncultured Curtobacterium sp.
AGGAGCAGCAGCACGAAGGCCGCCTGGGTCGTGTGCTCGACGTTGTCGATCGTGTACGCGGCGGACTCGGCGACGGGGGCGTTCCCGACCGCGGTGCGGACCAGGCCGGTGACGACCATGACGAACACCGAGCCGACGAACAGGTAGGTCGGTACCGCGAACGCCTTGCTCGACTCACGGACGCCGCGCAGGTTCACCGCGGCGAGCAGCACCACGAAGGCGACCGCGATCTCGATGCGGAACGGGTCGAGGCCGGGCAGCGCCGAGATGATGTTGTCCACGCCGGAGGCCACCGACACGGCGACGGTCATCACGTAGTCGACGAGCAGGGCGCTCGCCACGACGAGACCGGCCTTCTCGCCGAGGTTCCGGTGCGCGACCTCGTAGTCGCCGCCGCCGGACGGGTACGCCTTGACGAGCTGTCGGTAGGACGCGACGACCACGACGAGCAGCAGCACCACCACGGCGGCGACCCACGGCGCGAAGGTCAGGAACGCCATCCCGCCGAGCAGCAGGATCATGAGGAGCTCCTGCGGCGCGTAGGCCACGCTCGACAGCGGGTCGCTCGCGAAGATCGGCAGCGCCAGGTGCTTCGGGAGGAGCTGTCCCTCGAGCTTCTCGGAGGGCAGGGGATCCCCGATCAGTCGCGCCTTCAGCGACCGGATCTCGTTCGTCACGAGCGGCAAACCTACTCAGTTGCGCGCCCGAGTCAACACTGTGGGAACGGACAGGCAGTACGGCCCGCGCGACGGGCGCGCGGTCGGCGTGCGCCGACGGAGCAGCGGACGGGAGGCGCGGATCGCCACCACCCGTCCGCCGGCGGCCGTCAGACGGAGCGGCGCAGGGCCTCCAGGCCGTCCCGCAGGCGCGTCACCGTGTCCTCGGTGAGCGTCCCGCGCGTCGCCCGGCGACGCAGGTCCGCCCGGACCTGCTGGCGGAACGCCGCGATCGCCATCTCCACCTCGCGCAGGGCGCGGGCGCCCTCCGTCGGGACGTCGACGGGCTCGTCGGCGGTCTGCCCGCGCGGGGCCTGCGCGCTCGCGGCGAGGTCCGCGCGGAGGGAGCGCATGGCCTCGCCGACCGAGGCGCGGACGCCGTCGGCCAGGGACCGCACGGAGTCGGCGACCCCGGACTCGACCGCCGCGAGCTCCTCGGCGCGGGCGTCGAGCTCGGCACGACCGGCGTCGGTGACGGCGTAGACGGTCTTGCGGCCGTCGACGGTCTTCGTGACGAGCCCCTCGGACTCGAGCTTGGCGAGGCGCGGGTACACGGTGCCGGCGCTCGGGACGTACGCGCCGCCGAAGCGCTCGCCGAGGGCCTGGATGAGCTCGTAGCCGTGCATCGGACGGTCGGCGAGCATGGCGAGCAGCGACAGGCGCAGGTGGCCGTGCGCGAACACGGGGCTCATTCGGGCACCACCGTCTCGTCGTCGTTGTTGGTCGGGCCGGTCGGCGCGGTCGCTCCGTCCGTCGCGGACACGGGCGGCGCGTGCAGGACCGCGATGTCGCCGGAGACCGAGTTGACCTTCAGGTCGAGCCACTGCCCGGACAGCTCCCCGCCCTGCTTGACGTACGAGCCGCGCACCCCGCGGATCTCGGAGTCGTCGAACTGCAGCGTGCCGGACGCCGTGCTGACGGTGCAGCGGTACGGGACGCCGTCCTCGAGCCGGACGCTCACCGAGCCGGACACCGTGTTGATGCGGGCGGCGTCCGGCGTGCCCTGAAGGTCGAGCACCACGTCGGCGTTCACCCCGTCGGCCGTGAAGCGGGGGATGGCTCCCGTCGCGACGACGTCGCCGGACACGGTGCGGAGGGTCAGCGCGCCGTCGAGGTCGCGGACCGTGGTCGACCCGGAGACGGCGTGCACGGCGAGGTCGCCCGCGAGCCCGTCGACGACGACGTCGCCCGAGACGGTGTTCAGCGACGCACCGCGGTTCGTGCCGGAGAGCAGGACACCGGCCGAGACCACGCCGACCGTGACCCGGGCGTCGCGGGGGACGAGCACGCTCACGTCGGCGGTCGCGCGGCCGCGGAACGACTTCAGGAACCCGAGCGGGTCGTCCCACCGGATCTGCGGGTGGTCGATGGTGAGCGTGTCGCCGTCCAGTTCGATCTTGAGCGGCTTGCCGGACACGCCGTGCACCTCGACCCGGGTGGTCGGCTCGTCGTGGGCGACGACGTCGACCTGTCCGCCGGCGAGTCCGACGCGCAGGGCGCGGACGATGCCGGTGTCGATCACCTTGGGCTCCTCGACGAGCCACTTCTCCTGGGCCATGTTGCCTCCTCGAACTCGCGTTGTATCGCGTGCGTGCGACTCACGGTACATCGCGTCGCACCGGTTGTCCTCGGGTGGCGATGGGGAACGGCCGGTCGCCACCGGGTCGGGACGTGGAACGGCCGGTCGTCGCCGGCGCGCGACGCGGGACGGCCCCGCTCCCCGTCGGGAGCGGGGCCGTCCTGAGGGCAGGGCCTACTTCGCGGCGTCGTCCAGGGCCGCCTGGGCCTTCTCCGCCGCTGCGTCGAGGGCCTCCTTCGGGCTGGTCTTCAGCAGCATCGCGGACTGCAGCTGCGTCGACAGCGCGGCGCTCACCTCGCCGTACGCGGTGATCGACGGGCGGGCCTTGGCGTACTCGAGCTCGTCGGCGAAGGCCTTCAGGCGCGGGTTCTCCTCCAGGTACTTCTTCCACGTGGCGTTGTCCGCCGTGGCCTGGTTCGCGGGGAGCAGGCCGGTCGCGATGTCCCACTTCGCCTGGGTGTCCGGGCTGAGCCACCACTGCAGGAACTTCCACGAGGCGTCCTGCTTCGCCGAGGTCGTCTTGATGATGTACGAGTTGTTCGTGCCGAGGTTCATCGCGGGCTGCTCGATGCCGGGCAGCGCGAAGACGCCGACGTTGTCCTTGCCGAGCGTGCTGTCGATGGTCGACAGGTCGTACGCACCGGTGATCGCCATCGCGGCCTTCTTCGACGTGAGCGCGGGGACGGCGCCGTTCGTCGAGGTGGTCAGGAGCGACTGCGGGTAGGCCGAGCCGTCCTGCAGCATGTCCGTCCACGCCGTGAGCGCCTTCACGCCCGCGTCGCTGTTGAACTCGACCTTCGTGTTGTCCTCGTTGAGGAACTCGCCGCCGGCGCCCCAGAGCATCGACTGCCAGGTGAAGACCGGCCACTCACCGGTGCCGATCGGCAGGTAGGCGCCGTACTGGGTCGTGCCCTTCGTGAGCTTCTTCGCGTCGTCCTGGAACTCCGCCCACGTCTTCGGGGTGTCGGTGATCCCGGCCTCCTTGAACATCTCCTTGTTGTAGACGACGGCGTAGTCGCCGATGTCGGTCGGCAGCGTGTACTGCTTGCCGTCGAACTCGCCGGTCGAGAGCATGCCCTCGGTGAAGCTGTCCTTCGTGACGTCACCGCTGGACAGGTAGTCCTCGAGCGGCAGGACCTTGCCGGTCTGGATGACCTCACCGGTCTGCTGCGGCGTGCTGTCGCCGAGCACCATGTCGGGGCCGGTGTCGTTCTTCAGCGCGTTGATGAGCTTCGCGTCGAACTGGTCGGACGAGGCCGCGTACTGCGGCTGGACGTCGATCTCGTCCTGCGAGGAGTTGTACTCGTCGATGAGCTTCTTCACCTCGGTGGCCTGGGGCCCCGTGTAGTTGTGCCAGACCGTGATCGTGGTCTTGCCGCCGCTGCCGCCGGAGTTGCCGGTGACGGAGCCGCCGGAACACCCGGACAGGGCCAGTGCGGCGCCCACGGCGAGGGCCGTGGCACCGAGCAGTCGCTTGCGCATGAGTCGTCCTTTCTCGGACTTCGGGTGGAGCGAAGGGTGATGAGGAGGAGTGGAGCGAGGGGTGGTGCGGGAAGGGTGGAACGGGATCAGCGGAGTCCGCCGGCCATGGCCGACACGATCTGCTTCTGGAAGATGATGAAGACGATGAAGACCGGCAGGATCGCCAGCGTCGAGCCGGCCATCAGCAGGTTGAAGCTCTGGCTCGCGTTCGCGGACTGCAGCTGCGTGAGGCCGACGGAGACCGTGAAGAACTCGGTGCGCGACGCCACGAGGAACTGGAAGAAGAAGTTGTTCCAGTTGTAGACGAACGACAGGACCGCGAAGGACCCGATCATCGGGGTCGCCATCGGCGTCACGACGGACCACATCCGCCGCCACACCCCGGCACCGTCGACCCGGCTGGCGTCCTCGATCTCGCTCGGGAACGAGGTGAAGAACTGCCGGAACAGGAAGGTGCCGAGGATCGACGGGATGTTCGGGACGATGAGGCCCTGGTAGCTGTTCAGCCAGTGCAGCGACGACAGCAGGGTGATGAGCGGCGTGAACACGACCTCGAACGGCACGAGGAGCGCGGCGAGCAGGACGACGAACACGATGTTCTTGCCCGGGAACTTCAGCCGCGAGAACGCGAAGCCCGCGGCGAGGCTCGTCACGATCTGCCCGGCCGTGGTCGCGATGGCCACGACGGTCGAGTTGAAGAAGTACAGCCCGAAGGGTGCGACGGTGAAGATGTCGGTGTAGTTCGACAGCTCCCACTGCCGCGGCAGGAAGGTCGGCGGGAAGGCGAGTGCCTCCTCCGAGGACTTGAAGCTCGTCAGCAGCATCCAGAGGAACGGGCCGAAGAACAGCACGACCGCGACGAGCAGGATGACGTGCCGCAGGACGGCGGGCGAGTGCTTGCGGAACAGCACACCGAACGGGCGGCTGCGGTGCGGACGGGAGGCGCGGCGCGCGTCCGACGGGAGGGCGCGGGAGGCGATCTGGGTCACGGTGGCGGTCCTAGTTCAGCTCGATGGGGTCGCGGCGGTTGATGACCCGCAGCTGGACGACCGCGACGAGGATGCCGACGATGAGCAGGAGGACGGCGGCGGCACTGGCCGAGCCGCCGTGGAAGAACACGAAGCCCTGGTTGTAGATGTAGTAGAGGATCGTCTCGCTCGAGTTGATCGGGCCGCCCTGGGTCAGGACGTAGACCTGCGTGAAGACCTGCAGGGCACCGATCACCCCGGTGATGGCGAGGAAGCCGGTGGTCGGCGCGACCAGGGGGAGCGAGATCCGGAAGAAGCGGCGGATCGGGCCGGCGCCGTCGAGCGTCGCGGCCTCCATGTAGGAGGCCGGGATGTTCGTGAGCGCGGCCGAGTAGATGATCATCGTGTAGCCGACGCCCTGCCAGATCGAGAACACGATCACCGAGACCAGCGCCCACGGCTCCGAGGTCAGGAAGCCGATCGGGGGTGCGCCGAGCGCGGTCACGACACCGTTCACCAGGCCGCCGAGCGGCGACAGGATGAAGCTGAAGATCAGCGCGCTGCCGACGATCGGGGCGATGTACGGCACGAAGAGCAGTGCGCGGTAGACCCCGCGGCCGCGGAACGGCTGGGCGAGCAGTGCCGCGAAGAACAGCCCGAGCGCCATCGTGATCGGCACCACGACCACCACGTACAGCGCGGTGTTGCCGGCGGCCCGCAGGAACTCGCCGTCCTGGAACAGCCCGGTGAAGTTCGACAGGCCCACGAAGCCGTTCGTCTCGCCGGACGCGGGGTTCCAGTCCGTGAACGAGTAGTAGACCGTCTGCGCCAGCGGGTACAGGTAGAACAGCGCCAGCAGCACCGTCGTCGGGGCGATGAGCACGTAGCCCGCCCTGCCCTCGCGTCGTTCCATCCGGCTCGCGTCCGCGGTGGACGACCGTCGACCGGGAACGCGCACCCTGGTCGGGTTCTGAACCGCACTCGTCATGCGGACCTCCTCTTGGCTCGTCGTTGAACGCTAGGAATCGGCTGTTTCGAGCAGATTACCGTTCGATCACCAAAAGTAAATAGTCGAATCTGCAACGACTTCATTCGGCAATCGACCGTTTCCTCGCTACAGTGACGGCATGCACGAGCAGCACTTCCAGGACATGGACCGGAGTCCGGGGTCCGTCGGGGACGTCCTCCGGCTGATCCGCGTCTCGGACACGACCTCGCGCTCGAGCATCGCCAGGAGCACCGGTCTCGCCCCCTCCACCGCCTCGGCCCGGGTCGACGCGCTGACCGCGCTCGGACTCGTGCGCGAGAGCGGCGCCGAGGGGTCCCGCGGTGGTCGACGCGCTCGCCGCCTCGAACTCGTCGCGGACGCCGGCTTCGTCGCCGCGGCCGACCTCGGCGCCCACCACGTGCGCATCGTGCTCACCGACCTGGCCGGCCGGATCGTCGCCGACACCGACGCGCTCGAGCACGGCGCAGCGACGGTGCCGGTCGCCGCGGGGCCGCGCGCCTCGGTCGCCGCGCTGTGGGACCGGTTCGTCGAGCTCGCCCGCGACAGCGGCCTGGACACGACCCGCTTCCGGGGTGCCGCGATCAGCGTGCCCGCACCCGTGTCGTACCCGGGCGGCAGCATCGCGACACCGTCCTTCGAGCCGTCGTGGCACGGCGCCGTGCTGCCCGAGCTCTTCGCCGAGCACACCGACGCCCCGGTGCTCGTGGAGAACGACGCGAACCTCATCGCCCTGGCCGAGCGTCCGGGTCCCGACCGCACGGGCACCCTCGTCGCGGTGAAGCTCGGCACCCGCATCGGCTCGGGTGTGCTGCTCGACGGGCGACTGCACCGCGGGGTGAGCGGCGCCGCCGGCGAGATCAGCCACACGCCCGTCGACGGCGAGGCCGCGATCGGCTGCACCTGCGGCGTGCCGGACTGCCTCGAGTCGGTGGCGTCCGGTGGCGCGATCGTCGCCCGGCTGCGCGCGGCCGGACGGCAGGTGAGCGGGACGAGCGACGTGCTCGCGCTCGCGGCGCAGGGCGACGCGGTCGTCCTCGACGAGCTCCGCCGGGCGGGGGAGCACATCGGCCGGGTGCTCTCCGGCATCGTGAACTTCTGCAACCCGAGCGAGGTCGTGCTCGCGGGTGCGATGTCGGCGTCCTCCGTGCTGGTCGCGACGATCCGCGGCGAGCTCTACCGGTCGTGCCTGCCGATGGTGGCGGACGCCCTCGACGTCCGGGCGAGCGCCTCGCCGCGCGACGCCGGCATCCGTGGTGCGACGGTGCTCGCGATCGACGAGGTCCTCGCACCGGCGCGGATCGACGAGCTCGCCCGAGCGGCGGCGGAGCGCAGCGCATGACGAGCCCGGCGCGTCGCCCGACGAGCGCAGCGCGGCCCGGCAGCCCGGAGCAGTCCGGGGCGATCGTGGCCGTCGACGTCGGCGGGACGACCGTCAAGGGGATGGTGCGGGTCGGCGAGGTCGTCCTCGACCGCGTGGTCGTGCCCACCCTCGGGCCCGTCGACACCGCCGACGCCGTCGGTGGACCCGCGCTCGCCGCCGTCACCGCCGTGGTCGACCGCCTCGCCGCGGCCGCCACGGCCGCGGGGAACCCGCTCGCCGCCATCGGCCTCTGCACGCCGGGGGTCGTCGACGCCGAGACCGGGACCGTGCTCGTCGCCGTCAACCTCGACTGGCACGACCTGCCGCTCGCCGCGCTCCTGCGCGACCGGTACGGCGTCCCCGTCGCCGTCGCGCACGATGCCCGCGCCGCCGCGACCGCCGAGATCGCCGCCCGCACCGCAGCGGGTCGGGACGTCGCCGAGATGGTCTTCATCCCGATCGGCACCGGGGTCTCCGCGAGCCTGGTGGTCGACGGTCGCCTGGTGGTCGGCGCGACGGGCGGAGCTGGCGAGGTCGGGCACGTGTGCGTCCGACCGGGCGGCGAGCAGTGCACGTGCGGGCAGCGCGGCTGCGTCGAGGTGTACGCCTCCGCACGGAACATCCGGCGCCGCTACCGCGAGGGCGGCGGCACCATCGACGGGGCGACCGACGAGATCGTCGCCGCCGTCGACACCGACCCGGTCGCCGCGGCGGTGTGGGACGACGCGGTCGACGCGCTCGCCGCCGGCATCGCGATCCTGTCCGCCGTGCTCGACCCGGCCGTGGTCGTCGTCGGCGGGGGACTCGGTGAGTCCGGGGAGCGCCTGCTCGCCCCGCTGCGCACCGCGGTGGACGCCCGGCTCGGGTGGCGTCCCGCACCCCGCATCGAGCAGTCCCTCGCGGGCTCCGGCGCCGGTCTGGCGGGAGCCGGCCTGCTCGCACGCACCGCCGCGGGGTCGAGTCCCGCCGCGACGACGCCGGCTGCCGCGACGACGCCGGCCGCCGCGGGGTCGAGCCCCGCCGCCGGACAGGACCCCACCCCATGACCACGGACACCGCTCCACCCACGAACCAGGAGGACCCCATGACCGCTCAGCGACTCCGGATCGGACTCGTCGGCGCGGGGGTGATCGCCCACGCGCACCTGCCGAACCTGCTCCGCATCGGGGACGTCGTCGTCTACTCCGAGGTCGGCGC
Organism: uncultured Curtobacterium sp.; assembly: GCA_913774725.1. Lineage (GTDB taxonomy): Bacteria > Actinomycetota > Actinomycetes > Actinomycetales > Microbacteriaceae > Curtobacterium > Curtobacterium subtropicum. The sequence goes on from CAJYIG010000248.1 coordinate 8,312, forward strand.
CGAGGACCTCGTCGCAGCACACGGCGGCGAGGTGGTCGACTCGCTCGACGAACTCCTCGCCCGTGTCGACGTGGTGGACGTCGTCGTCCCCACGTACGCCCACGCCGAGGTCGTGCGCGCCGCGCTCGCCGCCGGCAAGGACGTCATCAGCGAGAAGCCGCTCGCCCGCACCGACGCGGACGCCGACGACCTGGTCCGGCTGGCGCACGAGACCGGTCGCCAGCTCTACCCCGCGCACGTGGTCCGCTACTTCCCGGAGTACGTCCGGCTGAAGGCCGCGGTCGAGGCCGGGCAGCTCGGCGAACTGGCCGTCCTGCGCTTCGTCCGCTCCGGCGCGTTCCCGACCCGGTCCGCCTGGTTCGCCGACCCCGAGCTGTCGGGCGGCATCATCATGGACCAGATGATCCACGACCTGGACATCGCCCGGTGGATCGCCGGCGACGTCGTCCGGGTCAGCGCCGTGCACGTCCGGAAGGGCACCGTCGACCACCCCGTCGAGGCGGCGCACGTGCTGCTCACCCACGAGTCCGGCGCGATCAGCCACGTCGCCGGCATCTGGGGCCCGGCGCACCTGCCGTTCGTCACCGAGTTCTCCGCCACCGGCACGCTCGGCAGCCTGTCGCACGACTCCCGAGCGGAGCGGAACTACACCGCCGAGCTCCTCGACGAGGCGGGGGTCGGCGGGGACCTGCCGGAGCTCGACCCCGCCGAGGACCCGTACTTCCTCGAGATCCGCGAGTACCTCGGTGCCTTCCGGGGCGGCGCGGTGCCCCGCGTCTCCGCCGAGGACGGCGCCACCGCGGTCCGCATCGTCAACGCCGCGCTGCGGTCGGTCGCGACGGGGCAGCCCGTCGACCTCGAGCCCGTCCGGGCCACCGGGACGCACGAGGGGGCGACGGCATGAGCGCCCTGCGCATCGGCGTCCTGTCGTTCGCGCACACGCACGCGCTGTCCTACCTGTCGGCGCTGCAGGCGATGCCCGACGTCGAGGTCGTCGGCACCGACCCGGACGGCACCTCGACGGGCACCGAGCTCGTCGACCTGCGCGGTCGCGAGCTCGCCGACGCCCTCGGGGTCGCGTACGTCGACACCGTCGAGGAACTCCTGGCGAGCGGGGTCGACGCCGTCGTGGTCACGAGCGAGAACGCCCGGCACCGTGCGCTCGTCGAACAGGCCGCCGCCGCGGGAGCACACGTGCTCTGCGAGAAGCCCCTGGCCACGACGTGGGAGGACGGGCTCGCCATGCGCGCCGCCGCCGAGGCCGCGGGTGTGCTGCTCATGGTCGCCTTCCCGGTCCGGTTCGCGAGCACGTTCGCCCGGCTGGCCGCGACGAAGCGGTCCGGCCGTCTCGGCGAGGTCTTCTCGGTCCGCGGGGCGAACAACGGCATGCTGCCGCTGACCCGCTCGTGGTTCACCGAGCCGGAGCTGTCCGGTGGCGGCGCGATCGTCGACCACGTGGTGCACATCGCCGACCTGCTCGACGAGCTGCTGGACGGTACGCCGGCCGAGACCGTCACCGCCGTGACGAACCGCGTGCTGCACGCCGAGCGCGCGCAGGCCGAGACCGCGGGCCTGGTCACGATCACCTACGCGGACGGCACGATCGCGGCGATCGACTGCTCGTGGAGCCGTCCGGACACCTCGCCGACGTGGGGTGGGCTCGCGCTCACCGTCGTCGGGACCGAGGGATCGGTCGACGTCGACTTCTTCCGGCCGAGCGTGCGGGGTCTCGACGCGGCGACCGGGCGTTCGGTCGTCCTGCCCTACGGACCGGACTTCGACGCGGCACTGCTCGACACCTTCGTCGGTGCGGTCCGCTCCGGCGAGCAGCCCCAGCCCGATGCGGCCGTCGGACTGCGCACCCTGGCGATCGTGCTGGCGGCGCAGGAGTCGGCCGCGACCGGCGAGACGGTGCGGGTGCGGTCCGTCTGACCCGACCGAAGACGGACGGGAGGCGCGTGGCGGCCCCGCCACGCGCCTCCCGTCCGTCGAGTGACCGACTCAGGAACCGCCGGCCGCCGCCCACAGACGGCGGGCGTTCGCGAGTCCGCGCTCGACGGCGTCGACGTCGTCCTCGAGCCCCTCGAACTCGATCGAGACGGGTCCGTCGAACCCGCTCGCGACGATCCGCTCCACGATCCGGCCGAGCGGCAGGTCACCGTGCCCGACGACCGTGCCGAGCACCGCGCGGCCGGCCAGCGTGGTGAGCCAGCCGTCCGCCGCGGGCGGGGTCTCGCGCACCAGGAAGTCCTTGAGGTGCACGACCGCCGCGACCGGCAGCACCCGCTGCACCGCGCGGAGCGGGTCGTCGTCGAGGCACACGAAGTTGCCGACGTCGAGCAGGGCGCGGAAGCCCGGGTGGTCGACCTCGTGCACGAGCCGCAGGATGCGCTCGCTGTCGTTGAAGGCGAAGCCGTGGTTCTCGACCATCGTCGTGATGCTCAGCGTCGCGGCGTGCTCGGCGACCGCGCGGCAGACCGGCACGACCTGCGCGAGCACGCGCTCGAACTCCGCGTGGTCGGCGTCCCGCCAGGCCCACGGGACGACGTCGTGGCGCAGGTGCGTGATGCCGAGTCGGTGCGCCACGTCGAGGTGCTCGTGGACGCGGGCGACCTCGGCGTCGACGGTCGCCGGGTCCGAGAAGTCCGCACCGATCACGTGGTTGGCGAGCCCGACCCCGCGCGCGGCGGCGAGCTCACGCAGCTGGTCGACGAGCTCGGGCTGCCGGGGGAGGTCGTCGCCGAACCCGCCCGCCGCGATCTCGAGGTGCTGGCCGCCGGTCGCCGCGACGCGGTCGACGACGTCGAAGATCGTCAACGCACCGCGCTGGAGCGAGCGGGCGTAGCTGTAGGACGAGACTCCGAGTCGCATGGCGCGACCCTAGCGGCAGCGGTCTCGTCGCCACCAGGGGTCGCCCCGGATCCGTGGACGGAGCCGGTCGTCCCGTCGTCCGTCCGTGTCGGGGACCACGGCAGTCGGCGGAACAGCGGCATGAGCGGCTGCACCATCGGCCCGATCGCGAACGCCGCGACCACCGTGCCGACCCCGACGTCGCCGCCGAGGAGCCACCCCACCACGACGACGGTGACCTCGATGACCGTGCGGGCGAGCCACAGCGGCCAGCCGAACCGCTCGTGCACGCCGACCATCAGTCCGTCCCGGGCGCCGGCACCGAGCCCGGCGCCGATGTAGCAGGCCGTCGCGACCGCGAGCAGCGCGAGCCCCGCGGCGAACAGCAGGACGCGGGGGACCAGGCCGTCGGGCTCGGGCACGAGCCAGAGCACCAGGTCGGCGGACGGGCCGATCGCCAGGACGTTGCACAGCGTGCCGATGCCGGGCTTCTGGCGGAGCGGGATCCAGAGCAGCAGGATGACGACGCTCGACACGACCGTGACGACGCCGAACGACCACGGAAGGACGTTCTCCAGGCCCTGCGTGAGCACCGTCCACGAGCCCACGCCGACGACCGCGCGGACCTGCAGCGCGGTCGAGGCGCCGTAGAGGAAGAGTCCGACGGCGAGTTGGACGAAGCGGAGCACGAGGGCGGTGGATCGGGGCATGTTGCGATGCTGGCGCTGGATTGGCCTGGCCGTCGAGAGCCAATCGCGCTA
>CAJYIG010000249.1 GCA_913774725.1 uncultured Curtobacterium sp.
GTCGTGGCCTACGTGGTGTGGCAGCTCACCCCCGCGCAGCAGCTCGAGCGGCACGGGGCCGAGGACGTCCACGTCTACCTGGACACCGTCGACCTGCTCATCGCGGTCCTGGTCGTCGGCGGTGCGGCCGTCGTGCTCGCGGGTGTGGCGACCTGGCTCATCGCCGCACGTGCGGTCCGGCCGCTGGCCGAGGCCTACCGGCTGCAGCGGACGTTCGTGGCGGACGCGAGTCACGAGCTGCGGACGCCGCTGACGGTGCTGAGCGCCCGGGTGCAGCAGCTCCAGGCGATGCTCCCCGCCGCGAGCTCCGAGCGCGCGGTCGCGGACGAGCTCCGCACGGACACCCGCGCCCTGGCCGAGGTGGTCGAGGACCTGCTCGCGACCGCGGCGGGCCGGACCGACGAAGCCGCGGTGGCGGAGCTCGACGCCGGTCTCGCGGCGGCGGCGAACGACATGGCGGTCCTGGCCCGCGACCGGCAGGTGCACCTCGTGGTCACCCCGGGCGAGGGCGTCCTGGCCGTCACGCCGACGCAGCTCCGGCGGTGCCTCGTCGCGCTCGTCGACAACGCGGTCGGGCACAGTCCGACCGGCGGCGCGGTGTGGGTCGAGAACGAGGTCGTCGGCGACCGCGTGGTGATCCGGGTCCGCGACGAGGGGCAGGGCATCACGGGGATCGCCCCGCGGCGGGTGTTCGACCGGTTCGCCCACGGCGACGCCCCGGCCACGGGCGGGCCGACCCGGACGAGCAACGGCATCGGACTCGCGCTCGTGAAGGACGTCGCCGTCCGCGCGGGCGGTGACGTGCGGGTGGAGCGCACGGGTCCGTCCGGCACCGTGTTCGCGCTCACCCTGCCGCTCGCCGGTGTGAGCGGGCGGGGGCGGCGAGGATGAGCGGCGGACGGGTCCTGCTCGTCGAGGACGACCCGCGCCTCGGACCGATCGTGCGGGACGTGCTGTCGGCGTCGTGGGACGTCGAACTCGTCACCACGCGGGTGGACGCGCTCGAGGCCGCGCTGCACCGGCTGTTCGACGTGCTCGTGGTCGACCGTCGCCTGCCGGACGGCGACGGCCTGGACGTGGTCCGGGAGCTCCGGCGCTTCCGGGTCGCCACCCCGGCGCTCGTGCTCACCGCGCTCGGCGAGGTGCACGACCGGGTGTCCGGGCTCGACGCCGGCGCGAACGACTACCTGGTGAAGCCCTTCGACTTCGACGAGCTGGACGCCCGACTGCGTGCGCTCACCCGCGAGCCGGTGGACCGCGGGCCCTCGTTCGAGATCGGCGGCTGGTCGTTCCGGCCGGACGACCACACCGTGCACTCGCCCTACAGCGGCCGGGTCGCCCTGACCGACCGGGAGTCCGACCTGCTCGCGGTGCTCGCCGCGGAGCCGGACCGGGTGTTCTCGCGCGAGCAGCTGCTGTCCGCGGTGTTCGAGCACGGCGAGCAGCTCGGGACGGTCGACACGTACGTGCACTACCTCCGGAAGAAGACCGAGCGGGACCTCATCGCGACCGTGCGGGGCAAGGGCTACCGGCTCGGCACCCCCGCCTGACGCTCGGCCAGGGACGGGGTGGCGCGGGCTGCTCGGCTCCTCAGCCGCGGTCGTACCGGACAACCCAGGTGCGGGCGACCTTCCACTGCTGTGTCTGGTGGAAGCCCGCTGGCCGGAGCGCGGCGGTCGCCGTCGCACGGTCGTCCGGCTTTGTCGCCGTGACGAGCCACATCGTCGTCGCGCCGCCCACGGCCCGACCGGCATATCGGAGGGGCTGCTGCGTCTCCCAAAGTCCGTCACCGGCACCGGCGGGCGTGATCAGGAGCGGATCGTCGAGGCCGGCGAACGCTGCCGGGTAGCTTTCCGCGATGATTCGTGAGGTCGCTTTCGGGTGCCGCTGCACGGGGCCGAAGAGCACCGCGTCGCGTGCGCTGTCTGATTCACCGAGCCGTTGCCGCTGGATCAGTGCGGCGACCTGGTTCCAGGCGGAGCCGTCCTTCGCGGTCACGGTCCGCTGCGCCGCCCAGCTCGGCGCCGACAGTCCGACAGCGAGCAGCAGCACCACGATCGCGGCCGGACGGAACCACCTCGTCGGGACCGCGGCGAGGGGTGCTGCCATCAGGAGCGCAGCAGCCGGAGCCGCGAACGCGATGTATCGGGGTGAGTACAGCGGGTGGGTGACGATGGACGCGGCGATGAGCGCGAGCGTCGGTACGAACACCCACGGCACCGCCACCGCGAGCACCGGCCGCAGCCGCTCGACCTTGACGGCGGCGGCGAACCCGAAGCCGGCCAGGACCCAGAGGAGCACCGCGAACCCGGTGTTCTCGTACGAGAACTGCGTGACGAGGAATTCCTCCACGGTGTGGGCGCTGATGTGCTGGATCCAGCTGATCTGCGCTGATTGCGCCGACGACAGCACCGCCAGCGGCACCGCACCGATCAGGACAACGGCAGTGGTGATAATCCATGCCGCGAGTGGGATCGGGGAGGTTTCGTGCCGGATGCGGCGCAGCGCCAACAAGGTCAGGAAGTGACCGATCGGGACGAGGATCAGGTACAGGAACACGGCGCAGCCGAGCAGCGATACCGCTCCGTAGACCACCCACCAGATCCAGCCGGCCCTTTTCGCGGCGGTGCGGTCGACCGCGGCGAGGAGAAGCAGCGTCGACAGGGTTGCGAGGAGCGCGCCGAGGGCGAAGGAGCGGCCCTCCGCGCCCATCCATGTCACCCGCGGCAGGACGGCGAAGAGCAGACCGGCAATGATCCCGAGCCGGGCGCCTGCGAGCCGTCTGCCGAGGATCACGACGACGGCCGCGGTGACTCCGACGGCGATCGCGGATGGAAGCCGGAGCGTGAACGGCGTGTACCCAACCAGGCCGAACCAGACGTGCATGAGGGCGTAGTAGGTGGCATGCACCAGGTCGACCTGCTGCACCTCCCGGCCGAGCGCCGTCCAAGACCGGGCCGCTGAGGTCACCGTGGCGGCTTCGTCGTACCAGACGCTCGGCACCCAGCTGCCGATCACCGCGACCAGGAACGCTGCCAGGCCGACCAGGACCGGCCCGAGCACGGCCATCCCCCGGACGCTTCGAGGACCGGACGGGCCCGGGTGAGCAGGCACCGTGCGAGGCATGATTTCATTCAGCATCAAGGAGTCCCTCTCGATCCGCCTCCACCGCAACCGCAACAACCGCTGCACCCGTGCTCACCAGCCCCAGCACAACCACGCTGGCTACGGCCAACCCAGTCCAGAGACCCATCTCCATCACCTCACCATCTACGGTGCGAGGGCCGTCCCCAGAAACCGACAAGACTCCGCGCCGGCGGCCACCTTGGCCGATTCTGGGAGCCTCAGCGCGAAAGTCGTGGCCATGACTCGGACTCGATGGACGCACGAACGATGGTTCGACCTGGTGTTCCTCGTCGGATTCACCTTCAAGGCGATCGACGGGTTCATCGAGCT
>CAJYIG010000250.1 GCA_913774725.1 uncultured Curtobacterium sp.
AGGAGTTCAACGACGGTGCCACGAAGACCATCGAGGGTCTCGAGGGCATGTCGATGTACCTGAACAAGGCGGCCGAGGCGCTGCAGCAGACCGACCAGGAACTCGCGAACGCCATCAAGTAGCGCGCTCCCCGCGCCCCGGTCGACGCTGCCGTCAGCGACGTCGGTCGGGGCGCGTCCCGTTCCCGTCCCGTCCCCTCGGAGGTACCCGTGTCCGATCTCGTGATCAGCCAGGAGCTCAGCGACAGCGCCGCGAAGGTGCACGCCATCAACGACGAGCTCGAACACCAGAAGTCCGACGACGACCAGTACCACGGTGTCTTCGGCGAGTCGCACCTGCAGGACGCCTTCTCGCACTTCAGCAAGGACTGGAAGCTCCACCGCGAGAAGATCCGCAAGAACGTCGACAAGCTCGACAAGAACCTGCAGAACTCGGTCGACACGTGGCGTGATCTGCAGCAGCAGCTGACCGACGGCCTGCAGTCGCACGAGGAGTCCGCCTGATGGCCGGGCGCGCAGGTGACTGGGCCGCCCTCGACGAGCCGGGTGACCCGATCACGACGCAGCCGGCGAAGGTGCTCGAGCTCGCGGCGTACTACCGCGACATGGCGGAGTCGATGGAGACCACCGCCGCGACGCTCGAGAAGGTCGGCAGCGGCGACGAGTCCGTCGGCAAGGGCGAGGCCGTCGACGCCGTCCGCAAGCGGGCGAAGGACGTCGCCGGGTCCCTGAAGCAGATGACCGGGCGCTACCGGTCGGCTGGCGAGGCCCTGACCGGCTTCGCCGCCGCGGTCGGCGACGAGAGCGACCGTTCGGCCGGCACCGTGATGGGGACCTCGTGGCAGGCGCTGCAGGACGCGATCGCCGCGAAGGGCGACCTCGGGTCGGCCCAGGGACTCGCCGACCCCGTCGCCGATGCGAAGGCCGGCGGGAAGGAACCGACGCCGGAGGACACCGCCGACAGCCAGAAGCGCGCCGACCGGATCTCCGGCGCCGAGGCGGCGGTCGCGGCTGCCAAGCGGAAGCTGCAGGACGCCCGCGAACAGCTGAACGCCGCGGGACGGACGGCCGCGAGCACCATGCGGGACGGCTGGCACGACGGCCTGCACGACTCCGGCTGGTACAAGTTCATCCACATGCTCATCAAGATCCTGACCATCATCGGGATCGTCCTGGCCGTGTTCGCCTTCCTGATCCCGGGCCTCGGCATCGGTGCCATCCTCGGCGCGATCTCGGCGGGGATGACCTTGATCGCGCAGGCGGCGACCTTCGCTATGGGCGAGGGCAACGTCTTCGACCTCGTCATGGCCGTCGTCGGCGTGCTGACGCTCGGACTCGGCACCGCGATCACGAAGGTCACCTCGACCGCCGTGAGCAACGGCATCAAGGCGACCAAGGGCGCGATGACCACGAAGTTCTCGTCCGCGAGCAAGGCCGCGCACAAGGCGGTCGGCGTGCGGAAGGACGAGCTGCAGGCGCTGAAGCGGGACTTCTCGAAGCTCGACAAGCGCCTCGACCGGCCCATGTCGTCGGCGCAGGCGCAGACGATCACGAAGCAGCTCGACGGGCTGCAGGCACAGATCAGCAAGGCGACGAGGGCACTGGAACGGGCTCGAGGTCGTCGCGACGCCGTCGACGTGGAGTGGATCGGAACCGAGGCGTCGTTCGCGGCGAAGTTCGCCGACAACCCGAACTGGTGGAACGTCGCGAAGATCCACAAGGTCATCGCGAACGACGCGAAGCTCGTGAAGAAGCAGTTCTGGACCGAGGCCGGCACCCGCGGCGGGCTCAAGGACTGGGGTGAGCGTTTGGGTGGCGTCGACTTCCAGTTCACCCGGGACCGCTTGAGTGACTTCGAGAAGCTGAACCGCCTGCGGTCGGGCGTGACCGCGGCGCCGTGGTACCACGCCGGCGCGAACGGGTTCATGAGCGCGTGGGGCAAGGGCAACGCGATCGCGGGCCTGGTCATCGGCCCGATCGGCATCGGTGCCGACCAGGAGCGGCCGTGGACCGAGTGGGTCTCGGAGCACAAGCACCCCGTGACCGACCTGCCGACCGTGCCCGCAGCCCAGCGCTGAACCCCCCCCTGCACCCCCGAGAGGACCACCGTGACCACCGCCACCGTCTCGTCGAGCATCACCACCGACGGCGCCACCTGGCTCCTCGTGCCGCACCCGGACGAGGAGGACACAGCGTGGCGGGCCGAGACGCTCGAGCTGTTCGACGCGGTCGTCCGGCTCGACGACGAGCGTCCTGAGCACCGGACGGCCGAGCGGCTCGACACCGTCGCGGCCCTCGACACGCTGCTCGCGTTCCGCGCGGGTCTCGGACCCGGGCAGCGCCTGGTCGCCTCGCTCGCGGTGCCGGGGAACTGGCCGCTGCCCGTGGTGGTCACCGTCGGGCTGGCCGAGGGCGGTACCGCGGAACTGCTCGACCTGGCCGGGGCGACCGGCGGCCTGCCGGTCGAACCGCCGTCGGTGGACGAGCTCCCCGAGCACGTCGGCGGCGAGGGGCCCGTCGTCACCCGCTACGACCTCGACGACGACGGGGCGATCTGGGCGACCGTCTGCGCCGTCCGTCGGTCCGACGGCGTGGACACGCACGTGCTGTGGCGGACGACGGACCTGGGGCTCGTCCCAGTGTTCGCGCCGCTCGTCGTCGACCTGCTGGCCACCGTCGAGAACGAGGTGCACGCATGACCGCTCCGACTGCGTCCTTCCTGGTCGTCGTCCCGCCCGGCTGGGCTCGCCTGCCCGCCGGCGAGGACCAGCGCGAGGAGCTCGGGGAGACCGTCCGTGCCGTGATCGCCCGCGCGCTGCCGGACGACCTGCCACGTGACCGCGCCGAGCCGCTGCGGCAGGAGATGCGGAAGCGCCTGCTGCGTGCGGTGGTCGAGGCCGGGGACAACGGCGCCACCGCCGTCCTCATGCCGGTCCAGCCCGTCGACGGGTACACCCCGCCGGTGTCGATCATCGAGTCCGAGGTGGACGACGAGTCCGAGGAGGCACCGGAGCAGGTGGTCGCGCAGCTGCTCGCCGAGGCGCTGCCGACCCGGCGCGACCCCGAGGACACGGGGCTGCGCGAGGTCGACGGCGGCATCGCAGCGCGCACCGAGCAGACGGTCCGGCGTGCGGACGTCGCCGCCGAGCTCCCGGAGGTCGGTGCGGACCTGCCCGTGGTGGACGACCGCCAGGTGACGTACTCGATCCCCGTCCCGCACCGGCCGGGTCGGTGGGTGATCATGTCGTTCTCGGCGATCAGCCCCAGCGACCCGGAGGACCCCGAGGCCGCCGAGCAGCTGACGGACGCGCTCGTGATGCTCTTCGACGCCGTGATGACCACCTTCCGCTGGACCGACGTGCCCGGCACCGAGCCGACCCCGCTCGAGCGTCGGATCGCCGAGATCGCCGAGGCACGCTCGTGACCTGGTCGTTCCTGACGCCGGAGTCGCACCTGCTGCTGACCATGTCGGTCGTCGTGCTCCTGGGCGCACTCGCCGTCGTGGTGCCCACGATCGTCGCGCTCCGCCGCCGCACCTCGACCGATGCACTGGTCTGGGCCGACCAGGTGCGTCGGGACCCCGCCGCGGCCTGGGCCGTCGACCGGGTGCTCCGGGGGATCGAGGCCTCGTGCGCCGGGGCGGGCGTGCTGTTCCCCGGCGCGGTGCGGATCACGATCGGCCACACCGTGCGGATCGACGTCGCGTCGCCGACGATCGCGCCGCCGGCGCCGTGGACGGCCACGCCGGACGGTCGGACGTGGTCGGCGCCGATGTGGGCGCTGCAGGCGGTCCCGCTCGTCGGCGGGGCTCCGGTCGAGTTCGCGACGGCCGTACCGGTCGGCACCCGCGAGGACGAGACGGTCGTGGTCGACCTGCGTCGGGTGCGCGGGATCGTCGCCCTGCGCGGGGAGGGTGCCGCCCGTGCGGCGCTGCTCGTCCGCGTCGTCGAACAGTTCACGGCCGCCCCGTGGGCGGCCGGCACCACCGTGCTCGAGGTGGGGTCGCCGGTCGGGGTGGGCACGGCCGTGACGGTGCACGAGGCGATCGCGGCGGTCACGGCGGACGCGACCCCGGGCCTCCTGGTCGTCTCCCGGGTGCCGGCCGGTGCGGACGGACGCGAGCTGGCCCGTCTGCTCGAGCGGCCGGGTGGCCGCTGGGCGTGCATCGCGGCCGCTCCGGACCCGCTCGCACGCTGGACGATCGCGGTGCGGCGGGACGGCACCCACGTGTCCGACGAGCTCGGCACGCTGCAGTGGGCGGCCCTCGGTCGCTCGGTCCCGGTGGACCCGGCTGCGCCGGTGGACGGTCAGATCCCGGCCGACGCGCGGGAACAGGCCTGATGCGCGTCGTCGTCACGGTCGTCGACGACGCGACCGGTGAGCACTCCGACGTCCTCGTCGACGCCGCCGGACAGACGCCGATGCGGACGGTCGTCGACGCCCTGGTCGAGCGGACCGGCGGCCGGCCCGTCCCGGACGGCGCCCCCGACGGCGACGTGCCGTTCGCGCGCAGCGGGCTCGTCGACGGCGCCGTCCTGCACGTCGGCGGTGCCGAGCGGCCGCAGCCCGAGCACGGCACCGTGCACCTGTTCGTCGTGGGCGGGGTCGACGCGGGTCGCGTCCGACGGCTGTCGCCGGGTACGGTCCGCATCGCCCTCGCCGAGGACGGTGCGGCCGCGGTCGGTGCGGCCGCCGACGGTCCCGGTCTGGAGGCCCGCACCGCGTTCGACGGGTCGGTGACGGTCCGGCTCACCCCGCCCGAGGACGACGGCGAGCGTCCCACGGACCGTCCCGCGCCCACCCTCGAGGGCGAGCCGATCGCGGCTGAGTGGTCGGACTGGCCGGCACACGCCCTCGTGCGCCTCGGCGACACGGTGCTGAGCGTCGCGCCGGTCGAGGTCGTCGACCGCATGCTACTCCGTCCGCCGGACTCCGGGCAGCTCGACTTCAACCGGCCGCCGCGGCTGCTCCCGCCGTTCCTGCAGACGGACTTCCGGATCCCGAAGCCGCCGGTGGCGCCGCAGCGGTCCGCGATCCCGTGGATCATGGTGTTCGTCCCGGCGATGTTCGGCATCGTGATGGCGACCGTGTTCCGCTCGCCGTTCTACCTGCTCTTCGCGGCGATGACGCCGATGATGGTGATCGGGCAGACGATCAGTGCCCGGCGCACCGGCAGGAAGAGCCACCGGAAGCAACTCGCGGAGCACCGCGAACGGGTCGCCGCGCTCGAGACGGCGATCGACCAGGCGGTTCTCGACCAGCGCGACCAGCGGCGGACGTCCGCGCTCGACGCCGCCTCGCTGCGGGTGGTCGCGACCACCCCCGGGCGGCGGCTCTGGGAGCGCCGGCCCTCCGACGGCGACCACCTGCACGTGCGGATCGGCACGGGCGACCTGCCGTCGACCGTCACCGTGGTGGACGACCGCGACCTCGACGGCCTCGCCCACACGCCCCGGGTCACCCGCGGCGTGCCCGTGACGGTCCCGCTCGCCGAGGTCGGGGTGCTCGGCATCGCCGGCGCCGGTGCCGCCCCGCGCGACCTCGGACGCTGGGTGCTCGGGCAGCTCGCCGTCACGCAGAGCCCGCGCGAGGTGCAGTTCGTCGTGCTCACGGCTCAGCAGCACGTCCCGGCGTGGGCGTGGACGCTCTGGCTGCCGCACCTGCGACCGACGGGCGGGCAGGAGGCCCTGGCGCTCATCGGTGCCGACGGTGAGACGATCGGGCGGCGCCTTGCCGAGCTCACCCAGGTGCTCGCCGAGCGCCGCGCGGAGCGGCAGAAGAACGGGACGCACCGGAGCCGGTTCTCCCCCGAGATCGTCGTGGTGCTCGACGGTGCCCGACGACTCCGCGCGATGCCCGGCGTCGTGGGACTCCTCCGGGACGGGCCCGCGTGCGGGATCCGCCTCGTCTGCATCGACGAGGAGGAGTGGCAGCTCCCCGAGGAGTGCGTCGCCACCGTCACGCACCGCAGCCCCACCGAGCTCGTGCTGCGTCGGCAGCTGTCCGCGCCCGTCGAGCTCGTGCTCGCGGACCGGGTCGCGGACGACTGGTACGACGACGTCGCCCGCGGGACCTCGCCGCTCCGCGACACGAGCGGGTCCGACGGGGACGGCCTGGTGCCGGACGCCGCCCGACTGCTCGACGTCGTCGACCTGCCACGGCCCGACGGCCGGACCGTCGCCGAACGCTGGGCGGCGTCGGGAACGAGCACCTCCGCGGTCGTGGGCGTCGGGATCGACGGCGCCTTCGAGCTCGACCTGGTCAAGGACGGCCCGCACGGCCTGGTCGCCGGCACCACCGGGTCCGGCAAGTCCGAGTTCCTGCAGACCCTCGTCGCGTCGCTCGCGCTGCGGAACCGCCCGGACCGGATGACGTTCGTGCTCGTCGACTACAAGGGCGGCGCGGCCTTCAGCGTGGCGTCGGACCTGCCGCACACCGTCGGGCTCGTCACCGACCTCGACCAGCACCTGGTCGAGCGGGCGCTCCGGTCGCTGCGCGCCGAGCTCACCCGGCGTGAGCACATCCTCGCTGCCTCGGGTGCGAAGGACATCGAGGACCACGAGGCGCACCTCGCCCGCGGCGGTGCCGGGGAGGCGATGCCACGGCTCGTGCTCGTCATCGACGAGTTCGCGGCGATGGTCACCGAGCTGCCCGACTTCGTCACCGGCCTGATCGGCATCGCGCAGCGCGGTCGCTCGCTCGGAGTGCACCTCATCCTGGCCACGCAGCGCCCCGGCGGTGTCGTCGGACCGGACATCCGGGCGAACACGAACCTGCGTGTCGCGCTGCGGATGACCGACTCCGGCGAGAGCACCGACGTCATCGACGTGGCCGACGCCGCACGGATCCCGAAGAGCGTGCCGGGGCGCGCGTTCGCGCGCCTCGGTCACTCGTCGGTGGTGCCCTTCCAGTCGGCGCGGGTCGGCGGTCGGTGGGCCGGCGAGGAGGACCCGGCCACGGGCCTCCCGTTCGTCCGGGTGCTCGACTGGCGCGACTTCGCCACCGCACCGCCCACCCGACCGTCGCGCAGCGACCAGGCGACCGCCGCCACGGACCTGTCGGTCCTGGTGCAGGCGATGGGTGACGCGCGCGACCGACTCGGCATCGGACGGGTGCACAGCCCGTGGCTGCCGCCGCTGCCGGAGCTGCTGCCGCTCGCGCAGGTCGCATCGGCCGCGGTCGGGTCGTCCGCTCCCTCTGCACCTTCCGGGTCGTCGCCGGTCGAGTCGCTGCGCTTCGCCGTC
>CAJYIG010000251.1 GCA_913774725.1 uncultured Curtobacterium sp.
CGGACCGCGCTGGCGGCAGGGCGTCGGTCAGCGCCGGTCAGAGCCGGCAGTGCCGGCACCGCCGGTCAGCGCTGGTCGGCGCTGGTCAGCGCTGGACAGCGCTGGGTGCAGGGCGGTGCACATCCCCGCCCGACACCGTCAGGAGCGGTGTTCGGCGATCAGCGGGTTGAGCGCCGCCGCTCGCTCGGCAGCACCGGCGAGCCCGGTGGTCTCGAGCCAGTTGCCGACCATCCGGTACCCGCCCTCCGTCAGGACCGACTCGGGGTGGAACTGCACGCCGTAGACGGGGTGGTCGCGGTGCTCGACGCCCATGATCACGCCGCCACCGGTCCGCGCCGTCACGGTCAGCTCGTCCGGCACCGTGCCGTCGACGATCGCGAGGGAGTGGTACCGCGTGGCCGTGAACGGGTGGGGGACGCCGGTGAAGAGCACGCTGTCGTCGTGATCGACCTGCGACGTCTTGCCGTGCATGAGCTCCTCGGCGTGGGTCACCGTCGCGCCGAGCGCCTCGGCGATGGCCTGGTGCCCCAGGCACACCCCGAGCAGTGGGGTCTCGGCGTCGATCGCGGCTCTGACGGTGGGGATCGAGACACCGGCATCCGCCGGCGTGCCCGGGCCCGGCGAGAGCAGCACGCCGTCGTAGTCCGCGATGCGGTCGGCGATCTCGGCCTCGGGGAACGCGTCGTTGCGCACGACGTCAGTGTCCGCACCGAGCTGCTGGAGGTAACCATTGAGCGTGTAGACGAAGCTGTCGTAGTTGTCGACGACGAGGATCTTGGTCATGGTCGGATCACCGTACTCGTGGGGGATGTGCGCGGGCTGCTGAGGGTCTTCCCACAGACGTGGTCACGGTAGGATACCGGCCATGGCCAAGGACAAGGACCGCACCAAGCCCGCCCGGAGGACCCGAGCCGACTCGGTCGACACGGCGGGCGACCAGCCCAATCCCGTGTGGTTCAAGCCGGTCATGTTCGGCTTCATGCTCATCGGGCTCGCCTGGGTGATCGTCTTCTACATCTCGAACACGACGCTGCCCGTGCCGTCGCTCGGCTCGTGGAACATCCTGATCGGCTTCGGAATCATGTTCATCGGGTTCCTCATGACCACCCGGTGGCGGTAGCCGCCACGCCGCACTTCCGACGCCCGTCGTACCAGCAGGTACGGCGGGCGTCGTCGTTCGTCCGAGCGCACCGTTCCGCGGGCTCTCCACAAGCTCGGTGGAGACAGCCGTCGTTCCTCCACACCCCGACGCTGGTTCTCCACAGTTGTCCACACTTTCCACACAGTCATCCACACCCGCGTCCCCGAGTTGTCCACAGGCCCGTCCACAGTGGGGATAATCACACGCGTGTAACTCACCGAGTTGTCCCCAGCTGTGGACAACTCCCGCTCGTACTGTGGAGAGCGCCATCCGGTCATGCAGAACGCCCCGCCGCTCGCAGGGGAGCAACGGGGCGTTCATGTCGGTTCGAGCGTCGATCAGCCGATGGCGTAGCCACCGATGCTGATGTACGCGGCGCCGATACCCGCCACGAGCAGCACGGCCTCGGCGATCAGCAAACCGATCTGCAGCCCGCGCTGCCGGACGTTCCGGGTCTTCGAGAAGACGAACCCCGTGACGAACCCCAGGACGATGCCGCCGACATGGGCCTGCCACGAGATGTTCGTACCGGGCAGGAACCCGACGACCAGGTTGAGGCCCATGATCACGAGCAGCTGCACGGCGTTGTAGCCGAGGCTGCGCTGGATCACGAAGAACGCCGCGAAGAGCCCGAAGATCGCTCCGGAGGCACCGACCACCGGAGTACCTGGTGTCAGCAGGGAGACCGCGAGGTCACCGCCGAGTCCCGCCAGGAGGTACAGCGCGACGAAGCGCCACGTGCCGAGCAGGTTCTCGAGGATCCGCCCGAAGATGAACACCGCGAGCATGTTGAACCCGATGTGGAAGATCGACGAGTGCACGAACAGCCCGGTGACGAGGCGCCACGGCTGCGTCCCGACCAGCGGCGTCCAGTAGCTCAGCCACTGGTTGACGACGCCACCGGACAGCAGGTTCAGCAGCCAGACGACGACCGACACGGCGATGATCACCGTGGTCGCCTTCTGGTCCATCATCGCGAACCGACGCCGTGCGACGGTCAGGCCGCCCGGCGCCCCCGAGGCACGACGGTTCGCCTGGAACTGCGCACGCTGCTCACGCACGCACTCCGGGCAGTGCACGCCGACGGCCGCCGGCGTCTGGCACTCGGTACAGATCGTCCGCCCGCACCGTTGGCACAGGATGAAGCTCTGCCGGTCCGGATGCCGGTAGCAGTAGTTCTCCCGCCCCGGGGCCTGGTCGGTCACCGGGTTCAGACGTCCTCGACGTCGATGCTCTCGATGACGACGTCGTCGAGCGGCTTGTCACGGCCGTCCGTCGGCACGCCCTCGATCGCGTCGACCACGGCGCGCGACTCGTCGTCGGCGACCTCACCGAAGATGGTGTGCTTGCCCTGGAGCCAGGGGGTCGCCACCGTGGTGATGAAGAACTGGGAACCGTTGGTGCCGCGGCCGCCCTGGATGCCGGCGTTCGCCATCGCGAAGATGTACGGCTTCTGGAAGGTGAGCTCCGGGTGGATCTCGTCGTCGAACCGGTAGCCCGGGCCACCGATGCCCTGACCGAGCGGGTCGCCGCCCTGGATCATGAAGTCCTTGATGATGCGGTGGAAGACGACACCGTCGTAGAGCTTGTCGGTCGAGACCTTGCCCGTGCCGGGGTGGGTCCACTCCTGCTTGCCGGTCGCGAGGTCGACGAAGTTCTTGACGGTCTTCGGAGCGTGGTTGCCGAACAGGTTGACGCGGATGTCGCCCTTGTTCGTGTGGATCGTTGCGACAGCGGTGTGCAGAGACATGTTCCGATTCTCGCATGTACACCTGACGGTGAGACGGATCACACAGCCGACGATCCGTGACCTGTCAGGGTGCTCGGTGGCAGGATGGGGTCACGCCGATCCGATGGAGGTACCAGATGACGACGATCGAGATCCCGCGCAAGCGTCGGAAGCAGATCAAGAAGCTCAAGGGCAAGACCGCCTCGCTCCTCGGCGAGCAGCGCAAGGTCCTCGAGCACGCGAACGCGATCCTCGCCGAGGCCCGCTCGCACGCTGCCGACGCAGCCCGCAAGGACATCGCCCCGCGCGTGCAGAACGCGATCGACAACGGGATCCGTCCCGCAGTCGCGACGGGCGTGCACGCAGCGACCTCGGCCGCCCACAGCGCGTCGCACCGCTTCCAGACCGAGGTGGTCCCCGGTCTCGTCGCGACCGCCGGTTCGGTCATGAGCGTCAAGGACCTCGCGAAGGACCCGCGCGTCAAGAAGATCGTGAAGGACGCCCAGAAGAAGGGCAAGAAGGCGAAGAAGGCTGCCGCCAAGTACACGCCGGGCCACCAGAAGAAGGGCCTGGGCTTCGGTGGAGTCGCCCTCATCGTCGTCGGTGTCGTCGCCGTCGCCGGTGCCGCCTACGCCGCGTACCAGACGCTCCGCGCCGACGACGACCTGTGGGTCGCTGACGACGCCGACACCGCGGGCAAGCCCGCCGCCTGACCTCCCGGTTCGTACGAAGGGCCCCGGCACTCCGCCGGGGCCCTTCGTCGTCCCCGCTACCGGCCGACGGGAGGGCGCCGACGCCTGCCGGTCACCGAGCGGGCACGTTCCGTCCCACTCGGCGCTGTCGATCGACGAGAAGCACCCGCTCGGCGGCACACGCGCGGCAGGTCCTACCCGCTCGGGAGGCCGCAGCACCGACGGCGGGGACGCACGGATCACCGCCCGTGGCCGTGTCCCCGTCGCACAACACGCCGCACGCAGCCGTCCCGGTCGCACAACACGCCGCTCGACCGCGCACCGAACGGCAAGTCGTGCGCCCAGGAGGGCTCGCGCGAAGGGAACGGCCGCGACGAGGGCGACACCCGCGGCGGAGCCAACCATCACGGAGCGGCGCGCCGAAGGCGCCGACGAGCACAGAACGAAGCCCCTGCGAAGCGACGAAGTCGCGAGCAGGGGCTTCTGCGAGTGGAGCCTGGGAGAATCGAACTCCCGACATCCTGCTTGCAAAGCAGGCGCTCTACCAACTGAGCTAAGGCCCCGTGAGGACCAGCGTACCGGCCCCGGAGGGAAGTGGTGGGGCTACAAGGACTTGAACCTTGGACCTCTTCGTTATCAGCGAAGCGCTCTAACCGCCTGAGCTATAGCCCCTCAGACCAGATGAAAGCCTACCGTACCGATCTCGCAGAACGAAATCGAGGGGCGACTGCCGTCCGGCCCGGGTGTGTCAGTTGTTCGTGAAGCCCACGAGCAGACCGCCCGTGATCCGCACACTGAGGTTGTAGAGGACGCTCACGATCGCGCCGAGCACGGTGCCGACGACCACGTTGAGGATGCCCACCACGACGGAGAACCCGAGGACCTGTCCCAGCGAGAACTGATCCATGATCGAGTAGCTGTTCTGCCCGGTGACGTCCTTGAGCAGGGCGTCGATCTGCGTGAAGACACCGGTCTGGTTCAGGATGATCCAGACGAGCGCCGTCGCGACGATGATCACGATCGAGCCGGCGAGGGCGATGAGGAAGCTCAGCTTCACCATCGACCAGAAGTCGAGGTACACCAGGCGCAGGCGGACCTGCCGGGTACCGGTGGGACGTTTCGCCTTCTTCTGGAGCTTCTCGGCGACACTACTCATTGTTCGACTGGTCCTCTCCGGCCTCGTCCTCGACAGGCTCGGGGTTGGTGGGCGCGTTGTCGGCGGGATCAGCGGGTTCCGGCGCAGCTTCCGCAGGGCTCACCGTCTCCACCGGGCCCGCAGGCTCGATCTCGGGGTCGGCGTCGTCCTGGTCGTCCAGGTTCCGCTCGCTGTTCCGGGCCACCGCGATGATCCGGTCGTTCTCCGCGAACCTCGCGAAGACCACACCCATCGTGTCGCGACCCTTGGCGGGCACCTCGGACACGGCAGACCTTACCACCTTGCCCGACTGCAGCACGACGAGCACCTCGTCGTCCTCGCCGACGATGAGCGCACCCACCAGGTCGCCCCGGTCGGCGGCCAGCTTGGCCACCTTGATGCCCAGACCGCCGCGGCCCTGCACCCGGTACTGGTCGACCGAGGTGCGCTTGGCGTAGCCCCCCTCGGTCATCACCCACACGTAGCCGTCGTCCGAGACGACCCGGGCCGCGAGCAGGGCGTCGTCGTCGCGGAAGGACATGCCCTTCACGCCGGAGGTCGACCGACCCATCGGGCGCAGGGTGTCGTTCGTCGCGGTGAAGCGGAGCGACATGCCGTGCTTCGAGACGAGGAGCAGGTCGTCGGTCTCGTCGACGAGCAGCGCCTGGACGAGCTTGTCGCCCTCGCGCAGGTTGATCGCGATGATGCCGCCGGTGCGGTTCGTGTCGTACTCGGTCAACGCGGTCTTCTTGACGAGGCCCTGCTCGGTCGCGAGCACGAGGTACTGCGCTGCCTCGTAGTCGCGGATGTCGAGCACCTGCTGGATCTGCTCGTCCGGCTGCATGGCGAGCAGGTTGGCGACGTGCTGGCCCTTGGCGTCGCGGCTCGCCTCCTGCAGCTCGTACGCCTTGGCCCGGTACACGCGACCCTGGTCGGTGAGGAAGAGCAGCCAGTGGTGCGTCGTCGTGACGAAGAAGTGCTCGACGATGTCGTCCGCACGGAGCTGCGCGCCCTTCACACCACGACCGCCGCGGTGCTGCGAGCGGTAGTTGTCGCTCCGCGTGCGCTTGACGTACCCACCGCGGGTGATGGTGACGACCATCTCCTCTTCCGGGATGAGGTCCTCGATCGACATGTCGCCGTCGTACCCGAGCATGACCTCGGTGCGGCGGTCGTCGCCGAAGCGGTCGACGATCTCGGTGAGCTCGTCGCCGATGATCGTGCGCTGACGCGTCTCCGAGGCCAGGATGTCCTGGAAGTCGGCGATCTTGCGCTCGAGCTCCTCGGCCTCGTCGTGGATCTTCTGGCGCTCGAGGGCGGCCAGGCGACGGAGCTGCAGCTCGAGGATCGCGCGCGCCTGGATCTCGTCGACGGACAGCAGGTCCATCAGACCGGTGCGCGCCTCTTCGACGTCGGGCGAGCGGCGGATGAGGGCGATGACCTCGTCGAGCGCGTCGAGTGCGGCCAGGTAGCCGCGCAGGATGTGCGCACGCTTCTCGGCCTCGCGCAGGCGGAACCGGGTGCGGCGGACGATGACGTCGACCTGGTGGTCGACCCAGGCCGAGATGAAGCCGTCGAGCGCCAGGGTGCGGGGCACCCCGTCGACGATCGCGAGCATGTTCGCGCCGAAGTTCTCCTGCAGCTGCGTGTGCTTGTACAGGTTGTTGAGCACGACCTTCGCCACGGCGTCGCGCTTCA
>CAJYIG010000252.1 GCA_913774725.1 uncultured Curtobacterium sp.
CCCCCCCCCCCGCGCCTCCAGGACGTGGTGACGCTGGTGCGTCGTTACTTGGCGGACACCGTGTCACCCTCGGCCGTGATGCCCATCTCCTCGAGGGAGCGGCCCTTCGTCTCCGGGATCTTCGCGATGACGAAGAACAGCGAGAGCAGGGCGAACAGCGCGTAGATGCCGTACGTGACCGTCAGGTTGAAGCCGGACAGGACCGGGAAGGAGATCGTGACGAGGAAGTTCGCGACCCAGTTGGCGGCCGAGCCGACACCGAGCGCGGTCGCGCGGATGCGGTTCGGGAACATCTCGCCGAGCAGGACCCACATGAGCGGACCCCAGGTGGCGCCGAACGACACGACGAACAGGTTCGCGAAGATCAGCGCGATGATGCCCCACGAGCCGGGCAGGCTCGGGGCGCCGTCGACGATGGTGGCCTGCGAGAACGCGATCGCGACCATGGTCAGCGAGACGAACATGCCCGTCGAACCGGCGACGAGCAGCGGCTTCCGACCGAGCTTGTCCACCGTGAAGATCGCGATGAACGTGACCGCCACGTTGACCACCGAGGTGATCGTCGAGATGAGGAACGAGTCGCTCTCCTTGAACCCGACGGCCTGCCAGAGCGTCGTCGAGTAGTAGAAGATCACGTTGATGCCGACGAACTGCTGCAGCACGGCGAGGATGATGCCGACCCAGACGATGGGCTGCAGGCCGAAGCGGTTGCCGCGGATGGAGCCCTTCTTCTCGTTCGCTTCCTTCTTGATGCCGTCCTGGATCTCCTCCAGGCTCGTGTTCACGGTGTCGCGCGGCACGATCTTGCCCATCACGTCGCGGGCGTCGTCGGTGCGACCCTTCGAGAGCAGGAAGCGCGGGGACTCCGGGAGCGTGATCGCGAGCACGCCGTAGACGACCGACGGCACGACGCCGACCAGGAACATCCAGCGCCAGGCGGCGAGGCCGAGGACCTGCTCCGAGGCGCCGCCGGCGGTCACCGCGAAGATCTGGTCGGAGAGCAGCGCGGCGAAGATGCCGAGCGTGATGGCGAGCTGCTGGAACGACGCCAGACGGCCGCGGATCGCTTTCGGGGAGACCTCGGAGATGTACGCGGGGGCGATGACCGACGCGGTACCGATGCCGAGGCCGCCGACCAGACGCCAGATGACGAGGTCCCAGGTCGCGAACGCGAAGGCCGAGCCGATCGAGCTCACGAAGAACAGCACTGCGGCCCAGAACATGACGCGGGTGCGGCCCCACCGGTCGGCCAGGCGGCCGGCGAAGTAGGCACCGAAGGCACAGCCGATGAGCGCGGAGGCGACCGCGAAGCCGCTGGCGGCCTCGGACAGGCCGAACTCGCCCTTGATCGCGTCGACGGCTCCGTTGATGACGGAGGAGTCGAATCCGAAGAGGAAGCCGCCGACTGCCGCCGCGATGGCGAACAGGGTGACCTTCCCCTTGAACGCACGGTCCTCGCCGTGCTGGGTGGACGTGTTCGACACGGTGCTCCAGGTTTCTTGCCGCCGTGCTGGGTGGCGCACGGTGCCCCGGCGGTCGGCTGGTTCGCCGTCCGAGCGGCGTTGCGTGTTCCGGAGCGGCCCCGACTGTACTCGCTGGCGGCTCGCGGGGCACATCGGGGTGCGGCGGTGGCGCGGCGGGGCGCTGGGTCGCGCGGTCGGGCGGCGCGGCGGGGCGCTGGGTCGCGCGGTCGGGCGGCGCGGCGGGGCGCTGGGTCGCGCGGTCGGGTGGCGTGGCGGGGCGCTGGGTCGCGCGGTCGGGTGGCGTGGTCGGGTGGCGTGGTTGCGCGATCGCGCGCGGTCTTCGACGTTGCGCGTGTCGATCGACGCGCGCTGTGTCGCGTTCGACGGTCGGGTCGGACACGAGCGCGGCGCCGCACTGATCACGGACGTTCCTGCACAGTCCGGGCGGCAGCGGCCAACGTCCCCAGGTCGGCCCACCGGCACCCGCGCGCCCGGCCGGTGCCGTCACGCTCGACACATGCGCCGGTCACCGCTCCTCCCCCGCCGGCAGGTCGGCTTCCTCGTCCTGCTGGTCGCACTCGTCGTCGTGCTCGTCGGCCCGCTGCTGCCGGCGCGACCGGCGGCCGTCGGGGCTGGGACGGCCCGGGCGGGGACGGTCCGGGCGGCGGGACCGGTCGCCGCCGAGGACGACCCGGCGTCCCCGTGGGTGTGGCCGACGGGGACGCACGAGGTCGTCCGACCATGGGAGGCACCTGCGGACGAGTACGCGGCGGGCCATCGCGGCATCGACCTGGCAGCGCCCCTCGGGGCGCCCACGGTCGCGGTGGCGGACGGCACGGTGTCCTTTGCCGGACAGGTCGCCGGTCGCGGGGTCGTGACGATCGACCACGGCGACGGCCTCGCGAGCACGCTGGACTCGGTCGAGCCCTCGGTGTCGACGGGCGAGACGGTCCAGCAGGGCGCGGCGGTCGGGGTCGTCGCCGTCGGCCACTGTCCCGCCACCGACCCGTGCGTGCACCTCGGCGCCAGGGTCGACGGACGGTACGTCGATCCGCTGCCGTTCCTGCCACCGGCTGCCTGGCCGGTGCTGCTCCCCGAGTCGGCGTGGCCGGGGTGACCCGCGGCGACGGTTCCCGGCTACCGTGAGCCGACGATGGTCAGGCGCGGGGGTGTGCCGTCCGGTACACCTCGCGGAGACGCGCCGACGACACGTGCGTGTACACCTGCGTCGTCCCGAGGCTCGCGTGTCCGAGGAGTTCCTGCACGGCGCGGAGATCTGCTCCCCCGTCGAGCAGGTGCGTGGCCGCGGTGTGCCGGAAGGTGTGCGGCCCGCTCGGCCCCGCACCGGGCAGGTCCGCGAGCGCCCGCGCGACCACGCGGTACACGCTCCGGACACCGAGCCGGCCGCCCCGATCACCGAGGAACAGCGCGTCGTCAGCGGCTCGGGCGGCTCCGGCGGTCGCGCCGACTCGAGCGGCTCCGGCCGCGCGAGCAGTCCCGTCTGCTCCAGCGCTCCCGGCAGTCCCGGCGGCTCGCGCCGCCAAGGCCGGGCGCCCACGGTCGAGCCACGCCTCGAGCGCGTCCCGTGCCGGGACCCCGAAGGGCACCACGCGCTCCTTGCCACCCTTGCCGAGCACCCGGACGGTCAGTCGTGAACGGTCGAGGTCGTCGACGTCGATGCCGACGAGTTCGCTGACCCGGATGCCCGCGGCGTAGAGCAGCTCGACGACCGCCAGGTCCCGCAGCGCCCCGGGGTCGTCCGTCTCCGCGCGGGCAGCGAGTCCGTCGAGCACCGTCCGGACCTGGTCCGTCGAGACGACCCGCGGCAGGTGTCCGGCCCCCTTCGGCGCGCGGAGCCGCACGGCCGGGTCGGTGTCGAGCAGTCCGCTCTCGCTCGCCCAGCGGGTGAAGGCGCGGACCGAGGACGACCGGCGGGCGATGGTCGACCGGGCGAGCCCCCGCTGGTCGGCGTCCCAGAGCCAGTCACGCAGGACCTCGAGACCGAGGCCGCGGGCGGCGTCGATCCCCCGCTCGGCGGCGAACAGCACGAGCTGGTCGAGATCGTTCGCGTAGGCGCGCACGGTCTGCTCGCTGAGGCCGCGTGCGCCACGGACGTGGTCGAGGAACGACTCCACCACCGCCACGAGCCGTCCGTCTGCCTGCGCCTCCACGACCCCAGGCTAGGCGCGTTCCCGGTCACGACCTGGCCCAACCGCCGACGGTGTGCTGGACGAGGCCCTGCAACTCGGCCAGCGCGAGCGCGTCCACCACCGCTCCGGTGGACATGCCCGAGCGGACGGCGATCTCCTGTTCCCCGAGCGCCCGCCGCCCCAGAGCGTCGAGCACCCGTACCACCTCGGGGTCCTGCCGCCCACCGCCGAGCGGCTCGTCGCCGAGCGGCTCGCCACCATGTCGGGTCGACCGGCCCCGGACGGACCGACCGTGTGCCCCGAGCACGGCGTCGACGGGATCACCCGGCCCCACCACGATCTGGGCACGGCCTTGGGCGACGAGTCGGTGGCACCCCACCGAGGCGGACGACGAGAACGCACCCGGCACGGCGAACACGGGCCGACCGAGCTGGGCGGCGTGGTGCGCGGTGTTCAGTGCTCCGGACCGGGCGCCGGCCTCGACCACGACGGTCGCCGCGCCGAGCGCCGCGATGAGCCGGTTGCGCGCCAGGAACCGCCACCGCGTCGGTCGGGTCCCCGGCGGCGACTCCGCCACCAGCGTCCCCTGACGAGCCACGTTGCGCAGCAGCTCGACGTTGCCGGTCGGGTAGAGCTGGTCGATCCCGCCCGCCAGGACCGCCACCGTCGGCGCGCCCGCAGCGACGGCGACCCGGTGCGCGGTGGCGTCGATGCCGTACGCCCCACCGCTGACCACCGTGCAGCCGGCATCGGCAGCGGCCGAGGCGATCTCCGCCGTCGCCTCCGCCCCGGCCACGGTGTTCGCACGTGAACCGACCACCGCCAGCGCCGGCTCGCGACCCCGCCGTCCCGAGCGTGTCCACAGCACGACCGGCGCGTGCGGGCCGAGGTCGTCGACGGCTCCCGGCCAGGATGCGGTCCCGGGGACGACGAGCCGCGCGCCGACGGCACGTGCCGCATCGAGCGTCGCGAGGACGTCGACCCTCCCGAGCCGCGGCCCCCACCGTTCCAGAGCCACCCGCACCGTCTCGGCGAGGGTCGCCGGGGACTCGGCGCCGGGGACGGCTGCGTCGGTGCACGCGTCGAGCAGGCCCTCCGGCCCGTCGTCCAGGGCTGCTCGCACCAGTGCGAAAGAGCGTTCGGCGCCGAGTGCCTGCACGAGCAGCCCGGCGACCGAGTCACCGGGCTCCACGACCGTTGACCACGCCACGCGCGCTGCTGCCTCGACCAGGTCGACGGCATCACCGCTGCCCCGGCCCAGGGCCGTCGCGGTCGTCCCGAGCAGGTCCTGCGCCCCGTTCACAGTGCACCCCGGAGGGCGAGGGCCTCGCGCACGTGCTGCCCGCCCGGCCGGTCGTCGCCCTGCAGGTCGGCGAGCGTCCACGCGAGGCGCATGGTCCGGTCCCAGCCGCGCATGGTCAGCGTGCCGAGGTCGAGTGCCCGGTCCAGCATCGTGGTCGCACCGGGCTCCGCCCGACCGGGGCCTCGGAGCCACGCCCCGGACACCTCGGCGTTGCGCGACCACCCCGTGCCGCCGAGCCGCGTGCGCATGGCGTGCTGTGCCGCCTCGACGGTCGCCCGTGCCTCGGCCGTCGTGGGCGTCGTCCCGTCCTCGCCGCGGATCAGTCCGGTGGTCACCCGCGGCACGCGCACCCGGATGTCGATCCGGTCGAGCAGCGGCCCGGACATCCGACCGAGGTACCGACGGACGGTTGCCGGCGGGCACTCGCAGGGCTGCCGTGGCGACCCCGCGTTGCCGCAGGGACAGGGGTTCGCCGCGAGCACGACCTGACAGCGTGCGGGGAACTCGGCGGCGCCGGCAGCGCGGTGCACGGTGATCCGGCCGGACTCCAGCGGCTGCCGGAGCGCGTCGAGCACCGCACGCGGGAACTCGGGCGCTTCGTCGAGGAACAGCACGCCCCGGGTCGCGCGGGACACGGCACCCGGCCGCACCGTGCCCGACCCGCCGCCGATCAGGGACACGGCGGACGCCGAGTGGTGCGGAGCCTCCCACGGTGGTCTGGTGGTCCACGAGGCGACACCGTGCCCGGCGACCGACCGCACCGCCGCGACCTCGAGCGCCGCGTCGTCGTCGAGGTCCGGGAGCAGGCCCGGGAGCCGCTCGGCGAGCATGGTCTTCCCGGCGCCGGGCGGCCCGACGAGCAGGGCGTGGTGGCCGCCGGCGGCCGCGGCCACGATCGCCCGGACACCGGTCGGGTTGCCGACGACCTCGGACAGCTCGGCGACGGGCGTCCGTTCGGGGAGCACCGGCGGCGCGGCGACCGGCGCGACGTCCACCGACGGGAGGAGCGCCCCGGCGTCGATCGCCGCCGCCCGGAGCGAGTCCACCGCACGGACCTCCACGCCGCGCACGAACCGTGCTTCGTCCGCGTTGCCGGTGGGCAGCACGACCCGCTCGGCTCCGGCGTCCCGCGCCGCGAGGACCATCGGGACGACGCCGGGCACGGGCCGGAGCCGTCCGTCGAGCCCGAGCTCCCCGATGTACACCACGCGCTCGCTGACCCGCGGCGCGACGTCGGCACCGGCGAGCACGGCCATGGCGATCGCGAGGTCGAACCCGGACCCCCGCTTCGGGATCGCCGCCGGCGTCAGGTTCACGGTGATCCGCCTGGCCGGCAGCGGTGCTCCCGCGTTCGCCGCCGCTGCTCGCACCCGCTCCCGGGCCTCGCCCAACGAGGTGTCCGGCAGCCCGATGATGCTGAAGGCGGGCAGCTGGCTCGTCAGGTGCGCCTCGACCTCGATCCGTCGCCCGGTCACGCCGAGCAGGGCGACCGCGGCGGACCGACCGATGCCGGTCACAGGATCCCCGTCAGGTGCTCGACGCCGAACCGGTCACCGGCGACGTGCACCGCCACCGCATCGAGGCGGACAGCCGCAGCGCGCGTGTCCGGGTGCGCCGCGAACCACATCGGCACCAGCTGACGGAGCCGCGCGGTCTTCGTCGCGGTGATCGCCTCGAACGGGTGCCCCGTGCCGGTCCCCGCCCGCGTCTTGACCTCGACGAAGACCAGGGTCCGTCCGTGCCAGGCGATGACGTCGACCTCGCCGCGGGCGCACCGCCAGTTCCGCTCCACCAACCGGTACCCGCGCGCCGTGAGCCATTCCACCGCGCGGTCCTCGCCGTACGCACCGAGAGTTCGTCGTTCCATGTCGTTGCCTCCACCGACGACGATGCGGCAATGCAGCCGGTGCAATCCCGTGGACGACAGATCTGTGGACGAGCACTTGCGATGAGAATGTTGTGCAGGAATGACGAGACCCCGGATGCCGTCAGGACATCCGGGGTCTCGTGTTCCTTGCGTCAGTGTGCGGCTGCGTACGCTTCCTGCACCTGGGTCGAGATGCGGCCGCGGCTCGAGACCTCGTACCCGTTCTCCTTCGCCCACTCGCGGATCTTCGCGAGCTCCTCGGAGTTGCCGCGCTTCGGAGCGGACTTCGGCGCGGAGCCGCCGTTCCCGCCCGAACGACGACCGGACACCTTGCGGGCCGCGGCGACGTAGTCGGAGATCGCTTCGCGGAACTTGTCGACGTTCTCGTCGGAGAGGTCGATCTCGTAGTTCGATCCGTCGAATGCGAACTCGACGGTCCGGCCTTCACCTGCGGCGATCGGCGAGTCGTCGAGGTCGTCGACGAGCTGGACGGTGACCTTCTGTGCCATGTCGTGCTCCCGGATCGGTGGAAGATTTCTCCACCACCGTAGCGTGGGAATGACAAGAATGTCTGCAGAATGACACCGCGTCGTCATTTCCGCGACGAAGAATTGCGTTGCAGAAGACGACGATCACTCGTCGAGTGCGAGTTCCTTCGGCAGTTCGAGTTCTCGCGACGTGAGTTCCTCGACGTTCACGTCCTTGAACGTGAGCACCCGCACCGACTTCACGAACCGGTCGGAACGGTA
>CAJYIG010000253.1 GCA_913774725.1 uncultured Curtobacterium sp.
AGGACCACCCGACGACGGAAGGGACGTGACGTGACCGACATGGACGAGGAGTCGCCCGTCTTCGCGATCGCGGTGGCGGCTGAGCTCGCGGAGATGCACCCGCAGACGCTGCGGCAGTACGACCGGCTCGGCCTGGTCGTGCCCGGGCGGACCCGCGGCGGTTCCCGCCGCTACTCGATGCGTGACGTCGCGCAGCTGCGCGAGATCGCGCGGCTCGGCAGCGAGGGCGTCTCGCTCGAGGGCATCCGCCGCGTGCTGGAGCTCGAGAACGAGAACCGGGCGCTCCGCGACCGCGTGCGGGAGCTCGAGCGGGCACTGGCGGACCAGCTGATCAGCCGGCCGGGCGCGCGCGTCTTCGCGGCGACGACCACGGGCGCCGCGGTGCCGCTGCGCGCCGGAGTGCGGCCGCAGCGCAACACCGCCGTCGTGCTGTACAGACCAGCCAGAAGGACGACTGACGGCTGACGGAGCCCTTCGTAGCGTGACGAACGACCCGATCGGGTCACCAGTCACG
The DNA here is from genome assembly GCA_913774725.1 of uncultured Curtobacterium sp. Classification (GTDB taxonomy): domain Bacteria; phylum Actinomycetota; class Actinomycetes; order Actinomycetales; family Microbacteriaceae; genus Curtobacterium; species Curtobacterium subtropicum. The sequence continues at coordinate 515 of CAJYIG010000253.1, forward strand.
ATCTCAGGAGGTACTCCGTGCGTTCTCGTCCATCCGTCAGCACGATCGCCGTCGGCACCGCGCTGACCGCCGTCCTCGCCTCGAGCGGCGTCAGCGGTCCGGCGTTCGCGGCGACTGACAGCAGCTCGTCGACCGAGGCGTCGACCGCGCCGTCGACCGAGGCCTCGACGAAGGCGATCTCGATCCGCACCAGCCCGCCCACCGACGTCTCCGTGTCGGTCGGCGCCGAGGGCTTCACCGTCCGGGCGACACCGCACTGCGACCTGGCGCCCGAGTGCAAGAGCTCCATCCGCGTCCTCAGCGCCGGGTTCAGCACCACCGTCGACACCCGGAACGGCGCGCTCGTCCCGTGGCCGACGGGATGGGCCGAGGGGGAGACGCGCACCGACGGGCTCGTCTTCAGCGCTGCCTGCGACGGCTCCCGCTGCTACACCGAGACGTCCCCCGGGGTCTCGCTCGGGTCGATCACGCGTCCGGTGACCCCGCGTGCGCTCTCCGCCGAGGTCACCGCGCAGGACGACGCTGCCCGGACGGCCCGCGTCGAGGGGAGCGCGACCCCGGGTGCGTCGATCCGTCTCGACGGGGACGAGGTTGCGCGAGCCGACTCCTCCGGCCGGTGGAGCCACGAGCTGCGGGACCTCGCGGTCGGCGACAACGTCCGCACCTACCAGCAGTACGTCGACGGCGCCCTGCGTGACGAGCGGCGGGTGACCGTCCGGATCGAGGAGACCCGACCCGTGTTCACGGGCACGGTGTCGTTCGACGACGACGTCACGCAGCGCGCGCTGGTCGCCGGTGCGGGCGTCCCCGGCGCACGCGTGGTGCTCGTCGACGGCACGTCTACGGTCGGCGAGACGACCGTCGGGGCGGACGGCCGGTGGTCGTTGCGGATCGACGCTCCCGACCGCGGCGGGGTCCGTCGCCTGACCGCGACCCACACGGCTGCGGGACAGGGGCCGGAGACCGTCGGCATCGACGTCGACTACGGCCAGGCCGTCCGCATCACCTCGCCGGGGAACGGATTCGTCATCCCACCGGCGTTCCCGGCGGTCAGGATCAGCGGGACCGCGGCGCCGGGGGCCGTCGTGCGGCTCTCCGAACGGGGTGTGAGCGGGAGCGACCTCGGCTCCACGACGGCCGGTGCGGACGGTCGGTGGGCGATCCGGACGCCGGCGCTGCCCCAGCGTGACCACGTGCTGCAGGCCACGGCGACGTCGCGTGGTGCGAACTCGACGTCGGCCGCCGTCGAACTCCTCGGCAACTGATACGTAACACACGATATCCCGACTCCGTAGGTTGGTCAGGGTCCCGCTCGGGGCCCTGACCGACAGGAGTACACGATGCACGAACGACCACCGCTCGCGGCGGCACTCGTCGCGGGGCTCGTCGCCCTCGCCGCCCTCGCGGGGCCCGTACCGGCTGCGTCGGCGGCCGCGGCCGCCGAGTCCGAAGCCGTCACCGAAGCGCCACCGACGCAGGAGCGTCTCACGACCTCGTCGCCTCCGACCGGTGTCCGTGTCGAGACAGGTGTCGACGGCTACCGCGTCTACGGCACCCCGCACTGCGGCGGGATCTACTACGGCTGCAAGCTCTTCATCACGGATCCCGTCAAGGTGGAAGGACCGCAGGACAGCGGGGTGCTGGTGCGTTGGCCGTCCTGGTGGCCGGAGGGGGAGACGAAGACGAACGGGAGGGTCTACACGACGGCGAAGACCTGGCTCGGGAAGTGGCAGTACCAGGAGTCATCGCAGACCCCTCTCGGCTCGATCACCCGGCCGTACACCGCACGATCGTTGACGGCGACGGTCGTGAGCAAGGACGACACCGCGCGGACCGCGCGCGTCACGGGGACGGCGACGCCGAAGGCCTCGATCCGCATCGGTGGGTCCGAGGTGACGACGGCCGACCAGTCCGGGAACTGGTCTTACACCGTGACCGGACTGTCCGTCGGCGCGAACAGCCGGACGTTCCAGCAGTACGTCGACGGGTCGTACAAGGACCAGAAGACGGTGTCGGTGACGATCGTCGACCCCGTGCAGCCCGACCAGATCACGGGCAACCGGGGCTCGGCGACCCTGGAGCGGGGGAAGACGTCGACCGTGTACAGCACGTACACCGCGAAGCGCGCCTTCACCACCCCGACGGGGCGGCTCGAGGTCGCCGCACCGGCCGGTACGCGGTTCGCGAGCGGCCAGGACAGCCAGCGCGGGCAGTACCGTTCGGGTTCCTCGTGGTACTCCTTCGGCGGCGACACCCTCGTGAACGGGTCGCGCTCGAGTGACGGTCGGACCTACACCTTCGACCTCGGGCAGCGGAACTGGGACGTCGGGAAGGACCAGCAGTTCCGGTTCGGGCTGCGGGTCGAGACGCCGGTCGACGTCTCCCCGACCACCGGCTCCATGACCGGGCACCTGTCCGGGTCCTTCACCGGCGGCACGTTCGACACCACCGCCACGACGGACACGACCGTGGCCGACCAGCCCCTGACCGCGCGGGTCGCCGAGGTCGACTCCGCGCGGCGGACGGCGACGGTGGAGGGCACCGCCCCCGACGTGGCGACCGGCGTCACGATCACGTGGGAGCGCAACGGCCAGGCGACCACACAGCGCGTGGAGCCGGGGGACGGGAAGTGGACGGTCGACGTCGACGGACTGCGTGCCGGGAGCAACACGGTGCAGGTGGAGGCCTTCGCCGGGCAACAGTCCCTCGCCCGGACGACCGTCGACGTGCAGGTCGACGCGCCGACCTTCGACGCGTCGGTGACGTTCGCCGACGACGTGACCGAGCGGGCGACCGTGTCCGGGCGCGGGGTCCCCGGCGCGCGGGTCGTGCTCCGGGACGGGTCGACGGAGGTCGGCTCGACGACCGTGGGGCAGGACGGGACGTGGACCCTGCGGCCGGCGGCACCGGGCCGCGGTGGGGTCTGGTCCCTGACCGCGACGCAGACCGCGAGCGGGCAGCCGCCGCAGTCGATCGGCGTCGACGTCGACTACGGAGCGGCCGTCCGGATCACCTCGCCGGGCGCCGGGTTCGTCGTCTCGCCGGTGTTCCCGAGCGTCCGGATCAGCGGGGTCGCCGCCCCAGGCGCGGTCGTCCGGCTCGCCGAGCGGGGTGTCCCCGGCAGCGACCTGGGATCGGTCACCGCGGGCGCGGACGGTCGGTGGGCGGTGTCGACGCCGGCGCTGCCGGTCCGCGACCAGGTGATCGAGGCGACCGCCACCGGGCGTGGCGCGAACACCACGACGGCGACGGTGTCGCTCTCCGGCAGCTGACCGGAGGTCGAGGCGAACGAGCCCGCGGTGCCCGAGCGGCCCGCGGGCTCGTCCGCGTGCGACCACACGCGCCCGAGCACACGCGCCCCGACGGCGGCACAGTGACGGCGGCACAGTGACGGCGGCGCAGTGACGGCGGCGCAGCGGTCGATCGCGTGGCCGGCGGGCTCGCACCGCACGGCGTCAGGGTGCCGGCGGTTCGTTCCGCTCCTCGGCGCGCGCCGTCATGCTCCCGCACCGGGGCGCGGCGTGCAGCTCGAGCTCCGGGTCGACCGGTCTGCAGCGACCCGGTCGCCCGGCACGGATCCGGTCGATGACCGTGCGCAGGCAGGCGCCGCACACCTCAGCGGTCCTTCCGGTCCGGGTCCGGCAGCAGGTGGATCCGGCTTGATGCCCGCTCGGCCAGTCGCCCGTCGCGGCTGTCCACGGCGATGCGCAGCGCCACGAGGCCGTTCCGGATGTGCTCCCACGGCAGTGCGGCCCGGACGTCGTCGTGGCGCAGCCGGTAGGTCAGGCCGTCGAGGGCACCGCTCAGCGTCGCGGCGAGCAACGGGTTGTCGCACTCCGCGATGAACGACCGGTAGACCGGCGTCACCGCGTCGGCGCCCCACTCCCAGCGGGTCTCCGCCATGCAGTCGAGCAGGAGCCCGAGCCGACGGAAGAGCAGTGCTCGACGGCGCTCGTCGAACTCGGGGATCGTCGTCCGGACGAGGCCGCCGAAGAGCAGCCCGAGCGCCTGCAGGGTCGGCACGAGGTCCTCGCGCCGGGGGACGGTCACCCGCGTGTAGCGGTTGGCGCGGAACTCGACCAGTCCGAGGTGCCCGAGGTCGGACAGTGCCTCACGCACCGGCGTGCGGGAGCAGCGCAGACGGCCGGCCAGCTCGTCGTCGTCGAGCAGGGTGCCCGGGGCGAGCACCCCACCCATGATCTCGGCGCGGAGCCGCTCCCTGGCCTGGTCTCGGAGCCGGGGCCGCACCCCGGCGTCTGGCGAAGCGAACATCGGCCCCTCTCGCACCGTCGTCCCACCCCGTCCGGGCGGTGCATCCGACTGTAGGGCCACGGGATACCAGAGCAGACCGGTGATATACCGACGTTGTCCGGTCGCGACGTCCCGTGAGGGTGGGGTGGGTAGCCTTGGCCGGTGCCGTTCGACTTCGCAGACCACTTCCGGCGCCGCTCCGACGGCGACCAGCCGGACATCGTCGCGATCGACGGCACGGACCGCTTCATGCTCGACGAGGCGCCGTTCCTGCACGGTGACGCGCTCCGGCAGCCGGGTGAGGTCGCCGTGGTCGATGACCGCTACGGCGTGCTGACGCTCGGACTCCTGGCACTGCACGGCTCGAGCGACATCCGCGTCGTGCAGGACTCCCTGGTGGGGGAGCGTGCCCTCACCGCGAACGCCGGCACCTTCGGCCGTCGGGGCTTCCACCACCCGTCCACCCTCGAGGAC
>CAJYIG010000254.1 GCA_913774725.1 uncultured Curtobacterium sp.
GACGGCCCGTCGTACGGGGTACGACGGGCCGTCGACGGGTCAGGGAACGCCGCGATCAGCCCTCACCCGGACACCGGCACACGCCGTGCGGCGACGCGCTCGGCCTCGTGCACGGCGACCCGTTCCGCGGTGAGGAGCAGCGACGCCACCTCGGCCGAGGTGCGCCCGGGGCGGTCGTTCCAGGTGGTCAGGTCACGGACCCGGGCCATCCGCACGTCCGGCGCCGGGCACCAGAGGACCGGACGGCCCTCGTCAGCGGCCAGTGCGTGCCAGACGAGGTCGAGCGCACGCTGGACCTGCTGCGAGTGCACGACCTGCGGGCCACCCGCCGCCGAGACGACCGCGCCGACCAGGCAGGCGGCGACGAGCGGTCGGCCCTGTGCGGCGAGCGCCGCCGCACTCGACGCCTTGCGCAGGCGTCCGTGCTCGTCGAGGTAGGCGAACCACGAGTGCTGGATCCACCCGCGCTCGACCACCCCGCGCGCGCCGGTGAGCAGCCGCTGCAGGTCGTCGAGTTCGTGCAGGTGGGCCACCATGTGTCGGTCGCGAGCGAGCGCGCGGCGGACGGCCAGGCGGTCGAGCAGACCGCGCAGCCCGGTGCGGCGAGGGGTGTCGGACGGGACGGTGCCCGGTCGGGTGGACAGGGCGGGAGAGGCGTCGGTGTCGACGTCGTGCGGGACGCGGAACTCGAGGGTCATCAGGCCCCTCCGATCTCCAGTGCACGGACAGGTGAGGGAACGGTAACCCCTGCGGGCTCAGCCGTCCAGCACCGCGTCGATCGCACGGGCCGCGACCGTCCGGAAGGCGTCGTCGTCCGTCACGGCGAGCGCCGACGCGATCGACACCGCCCATCCGCGGGCGCGCGTCCAGGTCGCCTCGTCCGCGTCGACGCGCGCGCCGAAGGCCCGTCCGCCCGCGGCGTCGAACGTCAGCCAGCGGGTGGCGAGGTCGACCGCCGGGTCCCCCGCGGTCAGGTCGCCGAAGTCCACCACCGCCGACAGCCGTCGGTCGCCGAGGGGCGCTGGCTCCACGAGCAGGTTGAACGGGTGCAGGTCGCCGTGCACCCAGACGGGAGGCCCGGTGTGCGTCGGTGCCCCGGCCGCGGTCCGCCAGAGCGCGGCCAGCTCCGCGGCCCGGGGCACGTCGTCCGTCGCCAGTCGCGTCAGGACGGCGTCGCTCCGCGTCGCGAGCGGGACGGCGCGGACCGGGTTCACCGGAGCATCCGGCGGGGCGGGCACGTGCAGGCGGGTCACCACGGCGGCGAGGTCGTGTGCCACCCGGACACCCTGGGCGTGCTCCCCCGCCGTGCGACCGCGGAACCAGGGCACGACGCTCCACGCCCACGGGTACCCGAGCGCCGGGCGGCCGGTGCGGACGGGCTCGGGGACCGGCACGACGTCGCCCACCAGCGCGGCGATCGTCGGCAGCCAGCGCTGCTCGTGCTCGACCAGGGTGGCGGCGGCGGCGCGGCGGGGCAGCCGCACGGCCAGGGAGTCGCCGGCCCGGACCACGACGTTGTCCCACCCGCTCGCGACGACGCGCAGCGGCAGGTCGGCGAGGTCCGGGTGCTGGACGCGGAGCAGTGCGGCGACGAGGTCGACGTCGACGTCGAACTCGGCGGCCGGGGTGCCCATCACGCAAGGGTAGGACGGCGGCGTGATCCCCGCGAACGTGGGGCTGCTGCGGAAACGTACTCCTTGGTATCCTCCAAGAGAAGCGACGTGGGTGTCCCTGGGGGGACCCGCGTCGCTCAGGCTCGTCCGGGGGTGCTGGCTCGTCCGGGGGTGCTGGCTCCTCCGGGGGCGCTGACGTCTCCGGGGCGCTCCGGCTCGATGATCGCCACGAGCCGTGGGACGTCCGCCCGGGTCCGTTCGGTGGCGATCGCCGACAGCAGCACCGTCCAGAGCTCCCGGAGCCGCTCGAACAGGTCGGCGCGGTCGTGCAGCACGTCCGAGAACATCTGGACGCCCGCCACCGCCGGACTCACCACGTGGCCGATCATCCTCGGGTCCCACGACGGGTCGACCTCGCCCGCGTCGATCGCCCGCCGGACCACGTCGGCGGTGTGCTCGACCCAGTGCTCGTACGGCCGGTCCCGCGGGATCACCCTGGTGTTCGGGTCGGTGGCGAGCCGGAGCCCGGCGCGGACCACGACCTCCCGCGTCATCTGCGTCGCCACCCCCTGCGACATCCACATCAGCGACTCGAGCGGCGAGGTCGACCGCGCGGCCGCCACCTCGGCGTAGTGCCGCGAGATCTCGTCCTGCCGGGCGATCACGGCACCCGCGATGTCGACCTTCGACCGGAAGTGGAAGTACAGCGCACCCTTCGTCATGCCGGCCCGGTCGGCGACGCCGTCCATCGACGCCCCCACGAAGCCGCGCTCGTCGAACTCGGCCGCCGCCGCCTCGATGAGGGCCGCGCGGGTCGCCACCGCCCGCTCCTGCCTGATCCGGCCGTCCTGCGCCATGCCGTCGATGGTAGCCAGGAGGCACTGCTCGAAGGGGGCCCTCAGGGGACCCCCCGGAGGGCTGCCGTACGGTGACCGGCATGGAAGGACGGCTGGAGCCCGGGCGCTGGGCACGGGTGGGACGGTGGCTGCTGCTGCCGATCGCCGTGCTCGACTGGGTCGCCCTCGCACCGCAGCCCGTCGTCGTCATCGCCTTCCTGATCGCCGTGATCGGCATGATCGGCATGGTCGGCGCGCTCGTCGTCCGGATGCTCCACCGGTCCCGCGGCGCGATGGCCGGGCTCGGGGTGGTGCTGCTCCTCGCCGGGCTCGTCGTGCTCGGGCTCGACCCGTTCCCGGGTACGGTGCCGTTCCTCGACCCGTGGTGGCCGGACGCGATCACGCAGCCCCAGGTCGTCGGCAGCGCCTACTGGAAGACCGCGGGTCTCGGCATCGAGCTCGCCGGCGTCGCGCTCCTGGCCACGCTGCTCGTCGCCACCGCGACCGGACGCCCGGCCCCGCGAGACCGCTGACCACCCGCTCCCGGCCACTCCGCGCGGTCAGGTGCGCGTGAGCACCACGACGGCGACGTCCGCGGCGCTGCCGCCGGCCAGGACGAGCGACCGGATGTGCGCGACGAGGTCCTCGGGGTGCGCCGCTGCCAGGGCGGCGAGGGCCTGCACGTCACCGATCCCGTCGAGGGCCAGCGTGCCGTCGGTGACGAGCACCAGCCGGTCCCCCGGCGCGAGGTCGAGTGTCCCGACGGTCCGCGGGACGGTCACGGGCTGCAGGCCGATCGGCAGGTCCGACGACCCCAGGGTGGTCGTGGTCGCGTCGGCACGGACGAGCAGCGCCGGGCCGTGTCCGGCGTCGACCCACTCCGCGTGACCCGTCGTCGGGTCGAGGCGCACGTGCAGGACGGACCCGACGGCAGCGCCGGCCGACAGGTCGGGGGCGAGTTGCGCCTCCAGGCCGGCGAGGGCCTCACGGAGCGGCAGCTCGCTGCGTGCGACGACCGCGGCCCGCACCGAGGCGGCGAGGAGCGCCGAGGCCCGACCTGCCGCGGCGACCGTGCCGACGGTGGCCTGGACCGTCCCGTCGGCGTCGACGCGCCAGTCGACCAGGTCGCCGCCGTGTTCGTCCGGCTCGAGGAACCCGTCCACCGTGGCACCCGGCACCGTGACGGGCTCGGGTACCAGCCCGGTGAGCACCCGGCGCACCCGGCCCTGCTCGATCGAGTGCCCGAGCTCACGTTCCGCCCAGCGCGCGAGGTCCCCGAGGAGCGCGAGGTCCTCGTCGGAGAACACCCGCGGTTCGGCGTCCATGACGCACAGCGTCCCCACACGGGTGCCGTCCGGCATCGTCAGCGGCGCTCCCGCGTAGAACCGGACCCCGTACTCGGTCACGGCCGGCGTGTCGGCGAACCGGACGTCGAGGAGCGTGTCCGGGACCACCATGGGTCCGGGCGTCAGCACGGTCGTCGCGCAGAACTGCCCGGTGGCCGGCACGCTGGTGCCCTGCTGGAACCCGTAGGTCGACTGCGTGGTGACGAGGTCGGCGTGCACGAGGTTCAGGAAGGTCAGCGGGACGCCGAACGCCTCGTGGGTCATGCGCGTGATGCGGTCGAAGCGCTCCTCCGGGCCGGAACCGAGGACGGCGAGCGCCTCGATCACCGCGGTGCGCCGGGCCGCACCGTCGAGCTGGTCGGTCATCCCTCCTGTGTACCCGCACCGGCGTCGAGGAACCAGTCCCGCGGGTGGGGGTCGGCGGTCAGCGCGCGCCGCTCGGACGTCGGCGCCGCCCAGGACGCCGCGTTCGCGAGCACCCGCTGGACGTCGGGGTGGTGGTAGACGGGGTACTCCTGGTCGCCCGGCGAGAAGTAGAAGACCCGGCCGAGGCCGCGGCGGTAAGCGACACCGGAGCGGAAGACCTCACCGCCGGCGAAGGTCGACAGGAAGACCTCCTCGTCGGGGCGGGGGATGTCGAAGTACTCGCCGTACATCTCCTGGCGGTCGATGACGATCGGGTGCGGGACGCCGGCGGCGATCGGGTGCTCGGGTGCGATCGTCCAGACGAGCTCGCGCTTCCCGTCGTTGCGCCACTTCAGCGAGCACGTGGTGCCCATCAGCCGGGTGAACGGCTTCGAGTAGTGCCCGGAGTGCAGCACGACCAGACCCATCCCGGCGTGCACGGCCTCGACGACGCGGGTGACGACCTCGTCGGAGACGTCCTGGTGGGCGACGTGGCCCCACCAGAACAGGACGTCGGTCTGCGCGAGCCGCTCGGCGGTCAGGCCGTGCTCCGGCTCCTGCAGCGTGGCGGTGCTGACCGATGCCTCCGGGTGGTGCTCCCGGAGTGCGGCGGCGATCACGGTGTGCATGCCGTCGGGGTAGTGCCCGAGCACGGTCGCGTCACCGCGGCTCTCGTGCACGTTCTCGTTCCAGACGACGATGTTCAGGGGACGGCTCTCGGTCGGCGCTGACATGCCCCCGACGCTACCCGCTCCCCGGGTCGAATCGATACGACCGCCGGTGTGTCGGGCCGCGGCGGGGCGGCGGCGCGGCCGTGGTGGGGCTGTGGCGCGGCCGCGGTGGGGCTGTGGCTGGCGGCTGTCGGGGCCGTGGCGGGCGGCTTTCGGGGCTGTGGCGGGCGGCTGTCGGGGTTCTTCCCGGACGGGTGCGCGACCATGTGGGCCATGACCCCTCGCTCCCTGTTCCGCGTCGCTGCGGTGGCCGAACTCGTGACCTGGACGCTCCTCATCGCCGGCATGGTGCTGAAGTACGGGTTGGACGCCGGCGACTGGGGCGTACGGATCGGCGGGAGCGTCCACGGGTTCGTGTTCCTGGCGTACCTCGTGGTGACGACCGTCGTCGCGGTGAACCAGCGCTGGTCGGTCGGGGCGCTCGTGCTCGGCTGGGTCAGTGCCGTCGTGCCGTACGCCACCGTGCCGTTCGAGGTCGCGGTCGCCCGGCGCGGCATGCTCGAGGGCCCGTGGCGCCGGTCGCCCGACGACCGGTCGGGGTTCTGGGACCGCCTGCTCTTCTTCGTGGTGCGGCGCCCCGCGGTGTCGGCCGGCATCGGTGTCGTCGCCGTCGCGCTGGTGTTCTCGGCCCTGCTGGTCGTCGGCCCCCCGGTGCCGAAGGGCTGACGCAGCGGCGCTGCGGCTGCTCGCTGCCTCGTGACGTGCCGCCGGGTCGGTCGCCGGATCGCCAGGTCGCCGGGTCGCCAGGTCGCCAGGTCGCACGACGTGCCGCTCGCGGTCGTCCTGGTCGCACGACGTGCCGCCCGCGGTCGTCCTGGTCGCACAACATGCCGCTCACCTTCCACCGCGACGGCATGTCGTGCGACCAGAACGGACCGGGCGGACCGGGCGAACCGGGCGGACGGGGCCGGCGGGCCGGGCGGACGGGGCGACGACGGACGGGAGGCGCGGTGCCAGCCGGCACCGCGCCTCCCGTCCGTTGCGGGTCGCGTCCCTACAGGGCGGCCAGCGCCTCGTTGAGGGTGGCGGACGGCCGCATCACGGCGTTCGTCTTCGCCGTGTCGGGGCGGTAGTACCCGCCGATGTCGGCCGGCTTCCCCTGCACCGTGTTCAGCTCGTCGACGATCTGCGACTCGTGCTCGTCGAGCTGCGCCGCAAGGCCCTGGAACGCCGCCGCGAGATCGGCGTCCTCGGTCTGGCGGGCGAGCTCGTCGGCCCAGTACTTCGCCAGGTAGAAGTGGCTGCCGCGGTTGTCGATCGTGCCGATCTTGCGACCGGGCGACTTGTTCTCGTCGAGGAACGTCCCCGTGGCACGGTCGAGCGTGTCCGCCAGCACCTTCGCCCGCGCGTTGCCGGTCACACCGGCGAGGTGCTCGAAGGACACCGCGAGCGCGAGGAACTCACCGAGGGAGTCCCAGCGCAGGTAGTCCTGCTCGACGAGCTGCTGTACGTGCTTCGGGGCCGACCCGCCGGCGCCGGTCTCGAACAGGCCGCCGCCACCGAGCAGCGGGACGACGGAGAGCATCTTCGCCGAGGTGCCGAGCTCCATGATCGGGAACAGGTCGGTGAGGTAGTCGCGGAGGACGTTGCCCGTGACCGAGATGGTGTCCTCGCCGCGGCGGATGCGCTCGAGCGAGAAGCGCATGGCGTCCTCAGGGGCCATCACCTCGATCTGCAGGCCGTCGGTGTCGTGGTCGCCGAGGTACGTGCGGACGAGACCGATCAGGTTCGCGTCGTGCGCGCGGGTCTCGTCGAGCCAGAACACCGCGGGCGACCCGGTGGCGCGGGCACGCGTGACCGCGAGCTTCACCCAGTCGCGGATGGCGACGTCCTTGGTCTGGCAGGCGCGCCAGATGTCACCCTGCTCGACGTCGTGCTCGATGACCGTCTCGCCGGAGCTCGTGACGACGCGGACCCTGCCGTCGCCCGGCAGCTCGAAGGTCTTGTCGTGCGAGCCGTACTCCTCGGCCTTCTGCGCCATGAGCCCGACGTTCGGCACGGAGCCCATGGTCGACGGGTCGAACGCGCCGTTCGCGCGGCAGTCCTCGATCACGGCCTGGTAGATGCCGGCGTAGCTCGAGTCCGGGATGACCGCGAGGGTGTCGTGCTCCTCGCCGTCCGGGCCCCACATGTGGCCGGAGGTACGGATCATCGCGGGCATCGAGGCGTCGACGATGACGTCGCTCGGGACGTGCAGGTTCGTGATGCCCTTGTCGGAGTCGACCATCGCGAGCTCGGGGCCGGCGTCGAGGCCGTCCGCGAACGCCTGCTTGATCTCCGCACCGTTCGGCACGCCGTCGAGCCCGGCGAGGATCGAGCCGAGGCCGTCGTTCGGGTTCAGCCCGGCGGCGGCGAGGTCGGCTCCGAAGCGCTCGAACACGGTCGGGAAGAACGCGCGGATGACGTGGCCGAAGATGATCGGGTCGGAGACCTTCATCATCGTGGCCTTGAGGTGCACCGAGAACAGGACGCCCTGCTCCTGGGCGACGGCGATCTGGTCGCGCAGGAACGCCTCGAGCGCGCGGACGTGCAGCACGGTGCCGTCGACGACCTCGCCCGCGAGGACGGGGATCGACTGCTTGAGCACGGTGGTGTCGCCGTCGGCGGCCACGAACTCGATCGTCAGGGTGTCGTCGGACGGCGCGATCCACGACTGCTCGTTGGACCGGAAGTCGTCCGTGCCCATGGTCACGACGTTCGTCCGCGAGTCGGCGCTCCAGGCGCCCATGCGGTGCGGGTGCTTGCGGGCGTAGTTCTTCACCGACAGCGGCGCACGGCGGTCGGAGTTGCCCTCGCGCAGGACGGGGTTGACGGCGCTGCCCTTGACGCGGTCGTAGCGCGCGCGGACGTCGCGCTCCTCGTCCGTCGAGGGCTCGTCCGGGTAGGCGGGCAGGTCGTAGCCCTGCCCCTGCAGTTCCTTGATCGCTGCCTTGAGCTGCGGGATCGACGCCGAGATGTTCGGCAGCTTGATGATGTTCGCCTCGGGCGTCTTCGCGAGCTCGCCGAGCTCGGCGAGGGCGTCGTCCAGGCGCTGCTCGTCGGTGAGCCGCTCCGGGAACTGCGCGATGATCCGGCCGGAGAGCGAGATGTCGCGGGTCTCGACGTCGACCCCCGCGGTGCGCGCGAACGCCTCGACGACCGGCAGGAACGAGTGGGTGGCGAGGAACGGTGCCTCGTCCGTGAGCGTGTAGATGATCTTGGCCATGCTGGCGGGTACTCCCTTGTTCGACCGTGCCGGACCTCGGTCCGTCCACGGTACTCGCGGCGCGGATTCTCTCGACGTCAAGATACCCGGTCCGGACCCCGCCGTGGCGGGGCGTCAGACGGTGATCCGGAACACCCGGACGCCGGCGGCACGGAGCCCCGCGGTGCCGAGCCGGGTCCGCATGCTCCGGAAGGGGCGCTTGAAGCCCGACCGGGCCGAGGCGACGCCGATCTGGTGGAGGACCTCGGACGTCAGCGTGCGCTCCACCTTGGGTGCGAGCCGGGTCACGCCCGAGACCGTGATGACGATGCGCACGGCGTTCGGTGCGAGCAGCGGCGCGATGAGCTCGGCGGCCTCCTGCGCCCGGTGGAACGCAGGGTCGTCACCGGGGCGTCGGATCGCGATGACCGCCAGGTCGGCGTCGGCGTGGTCGTGCGGATCGGGGAGGTCGTCCACCCCCACGACCCGCATCCGTGCGGCGTCGACCCCCGCTCGGACGGCGGACGCGCGGAGCACGGGGAGCAGCTCCTGCGTGCCCGCGAGCACGACCTCGGCGGTCGCGAGGTCGATGGGTTCGTGTCGTTCCCGCGGCGTTCGGGCCATGGCGCAGGTCCTTCCGGTCGCTGGACTCGGACACTACCGACGAGACGCCCAGCAGGCACGCAGCGCCGGAGACACGTCAGCTGACTGCCAGCGGTTCGGTAACGGGGAGATCACGGAAGGGCCTGTACAAAGCGACAGACTCGTGCAGAATGGTCTGCGGCCATGACGACGACACACGACACCGACCAGCAGCAGCCGGAGACCCCGGTCGTGCACCTGTCCCGTCGCGCCGCCCTCGAGGCAGAGCGCGCCGCAGCCGGGAAGCCGGCCCGCCGCTCCCGCGCTCCCCGCCCCGCCCGCCCGGACGTCACCCCCGCGACTGCGAGCGACTCCCCCGCACCGCACACCGCGAGCGCCTCCTTCGCGACGGCTCCGGCTCCGCACACGGTCGCCGTCGCCGCCCGCTCGGGCCGGCGCGCGACCGAGGCACGTGCGACCACCGAGCACGTCGACGCCCGCATCACCCGCGTCGTCCGCCGCACGGCCCCGAAGCCCCCCGCAGCCCGACCCACGCGTGCGGGCCGCACGCACCGCGCCAGCCGGATCACGCTCACCAGCGCCGCCGCCGCCCTCGCGATGTTCGCTGCGTCCGCGATGCCCGCCCACGCCAGCGCCGGGACGTCGACCGCCACCTCGACCCTGGCACCGCAGGTCCGCACGCAGGACTACGCCGTGACCCAGGCGGTCACGGCCGCCACGCTCGACCGCGACGACTTCACCGTCGGTGGCGGCCAGCAGGTCGTCGTCGCGGGCGACGGCAGCGCCGACGGTGCGGTCTCGTACGGCGGCGAGGTGCGCTCGCCCTTCCCGGGCCCCGTGCGGATGAGCTCGGGCTTCGGCTACCGCTCCGCTCCGTGTGCCGCGTGCTCCTCCCTGCACCAGGGCCTCGACTTCAACCCCGGCATGGGCGCTCCGATCGGTGCCGTCGCCGCCGGCAAGGTCCGGGTCTCCGGTACGTACTTCTCGTACGGCACCGCGGTGATCATCGACCACGTGATCGACGGCCGTCGGGTGTCGACGCTCTACGGGCACATGATCCCCGGCTCCTCGCCACTGCGGGCCGGTGACACGGTCGCCGCCGGACAGTTCATCGGGAAGGTGGGCTCCTCCGGGGTCTCGACGGGTGCGCACCTGCACCTCGAGGTGCTCATGGACGGCGTGACCCCGATCGATCCCGAGGCCTGGCTCGAGGCGCGGATCGGCCGCTCGCTCACGATCTGACCCGGCGGCTCCGCTGCCGCCGGACGTCCCGCGCCGCGTGCCCCGGACGCACAGCCCTCGTGCAGCACCGGTGCGGCGACGTCCCAGCAGTCCTGTGCATGATCACAGCATGGACGATCACCACAGACCGCCCGCCCGTCGCCGATCCTCGGTGGTCAACCGCTGATGGACGCCGACACCTGGATCGCCTTCGGGCTCGTCATCCTCTTCGTGCTCGTCGGCGGTGTCTTCGCCGCGGCGGAGATCGCCCTCGTCTCGCTCCGCGAGTCCCAGCTGCAGCAGCTCGAACGGCGTGGTGCCCGCGGCGCCCGGGTCGCCGCGCTCGGCCGCGACCCGAACCGCTTCCTGTCGGCCGTGCAGATCGGCGTGACGGTCGCCGGGTTCTTCTCGGCCGCCTACGGTGCGTCGTCGATCGCTCCGGACGTCGCACCGCTGCTGTCCGGCCTCGGACTCGACCAGGTTGCGGCCGAGGCGGTCGCGCTGGTCCTGATGACGCTGGTCATCGCGTACCTGTCGCTCGTCTTCGGCGAGCTCGTGCCGAAGCGCCTCGCCCTGCAGCGCGCCGAGGGCTTCTCGATGGCCGTCGCGCCGACGCTCGACCGCTTCGCGACCCTGATGCGCCCGGTGATCTGGGTGCTGTCGAAGACCACGAACGGTGTGGTCCGGCTCCTCGGCGGCGATCCGGACGCCCGCAGCGAGTCGATGAGCACCGAGGAGCTCCGCGGCCTGGTCGAGGACCACGACGCCATCGACGCGCAGGGCCGTCGCATCGCCCGGAGCGCGCTCGACGCCGGTGACCGGATCCTCCGCGAGTCGATGCGCCCCTGGTACGACGTCTCGACGATCGACGCGTCGCTGAGCATCGCCGATGCGACCGACCACGCCATCGAGGAGGGGCACACCCGCTACCTGGTCATCGAGGGCTCCCGCGACGACGTCTCGGGCTTCGTGCACCTGCGCGACCTGCTCCGTCCGACCGACCCGACGGCGCCCGTCTCGGCGCTCGTCCGCCCGGTGCTCGCGCTGCCGGAGACGAAGTCGCTGTCGAGCGCGATCGCGGACATGCGCACCGCGGGCCACCAGATCGCGCTCGTCGTGGACGAGTACGGCGGCAGCGCGGGCATGGTCACGCTCGAGGCGCTGCTCGAGGACCTGGTCGGTCGCATCAGGGATGAGTACGACCCGCCCGCGGCGGAGTCGGACGGCATCGACGGTGCGACCGTGCTCGAGGACCTCGCGGCCGACGGTGGCCCCCAGTTGCCGGACGGCGACTACGAGACCGTCGGCGGGCTCGTGCAGGTGCACCTCGACCGGGTCCCGCGGGTCGGTGACGTCGTCGACGCCGGTGAGCACCGCCTCGAGGTCACCGAGATGGACGGGCACCGCGTGGCCCGGGTCCGGGTCACGGCGCGGGCTGCGGACGCCGCAGCGACGGCGCCGACGACGTCCGAGTCGCCGACGACGGCCCCGCCCGTCGCCTGATCGGTCCGACCACCGGACGGGAGGCGCGGTGCCGGCCCGCACCGCGCCTCCCGTCCGGCACCGGTCCCGCAGTGCTCGCCGGTCCCACCGGTCTCACGGGTCCCGCGAGTCCCGCGGCGCGAGACACCCCGTGGTCCACGAGACGCCGCCGGTTCCGGCGGCGTCTCGGTCGGTCGGCGGCGTCTCGGTCGTCCGGCGGCGTCTCGGTCCCCGGCGCTGTGGCGGGTACCGCCCGTGCCTGTCGCCGCGACCGCACCGCCACGTACGCTCGTCGCATGGGTATCGACGTGCGCAACGAGATCCGTGACTTCCTGTCCTCGCGGCGGGCCCGGCTCACCCCCGACGAGGTCGGCATGCCGTCCTTCGGCGGCGGCGTCCGTCGCGTGCCGGGGCTCCGACGCCACGAAGTCGCGATGCTCGCCGGGGTGAGCGTCGACTACTACACGCGGCTCGAGCGCGGCTCGCTCAAGGGCGTCTCGGACAGCGTGCTCGAGGGCCTGGCCGGTGCGCTGCAGCTCGACGAGGACGAACGGGTGCACCTGTTCGACCTCGCACGGCTGGCGAACGCCGGCGTCAAGGTCATGCACCGGAACGTGCCGACGCGGGTCCGGCCGGGCGTGCAGCGCCTGCTCGACGCGATCACCGGGGCGCCCGCGTGGGTGCGGAACGAGCGCGGCGACGTCGTCGCGACGAACGAGCTCGGCCGCGCGCTGTACGCACCGATGTTCGCGGGCCCGGGCCGTCCCGTGAACACCGCGCGGTTCACGTTCCTCGACCCGGTCGCGCGTGACTTCTTCCCCGACTGGGCCGCCACCGCTCGCGAGGCCGTCGCCGTCCTCCGTGCCGCCGCGGTCGCGAACCCCTGCGAGCCCGGTCTCGTGACCCTCGTCGGCGAGCTCTCCACCCGGAGCGAGGAGTTCCGCGGCTGGTGGGCGGCGCACGACGTCCGGGTGCACCGACGCGGCGGCAAGCGCATCACGCACCCGATCGTCGGCGAGCTGCAGCTCGACTTCGAGGCGCTCGAGCTCGTCGCCGACCCGGGACTGACGATGTTCACGTACTCGGCGGAGCCGGGCAGCGAGTCGGAGCGCTCGCTCGCGCTGCTCGGGACCTGGGCCGCGACCGAGCGGTCCGAGCGGCTCGCCGCCGTGCGCGCGGGCGAGGTGGAGCAGGACGACTGACCGGCAGGCACCGCGGGTCCTGAGCGAGTGCGGACAGACGGCGTCAGGGTGCCGTCGGCCCCGTCGGGCGGTCGCGGTCGCCGGTGTCCTCGTCGTCGCCACCCAGCGTGTCGACGAGCGCATCCACACGGAGCCGGTCGATGCGCAGTTCCTTCTCGATCGCGGTCAGCCGCAGCACCCGCACCGCGGCGAACACGAGCACGATGAGCGCGACGACGAGCACGAGCAGCAGCAGCACGACCGCCAGGTAGACGATGCTGACGACGGCGAATCCCCCGGAGACCATGCAGCGACGCTAGCAGGGTGCGTTCGTAGGGTGGGGCGATGACGAGGATGCCGGTGGACGACGACACTGCCGCGCTCGTGCGGCGACACCGCCGCCCGGAACCCTCGTTCGTCCGCGCGGTCGCAAAGGCCCTCGGTGGCGCCAGCACCGTGCGCGAGGTCCGCCCGGGACCGGTCTCGTACGTGCCCGCGGACCGCCGGGTCGTCGCCGAGGGGGACGCTGACGGGGATGCCGACGCCACGCTGCTGACCTTCCCGACCGAGGACACCCTCGCCGCTCTCGCGCCGCCAGCCGGGAGTCGGGTCGTCGTGCTCGCGCGCGACCCGGAACGCCTCCGTGCCGCGTGGCTCGCCGAGTACGCGCCCGAGGTGGTCGCCGCCGAGGCCCGGACGCTGCCGACCGTCGACGCGCTCGCGTCACTCGTCGGACCGTCCGCCGAGGTCGTGCGCCTGCCGGTGCCGTTCACCTGCGTGGACGGCTTCGGCGAGGGGTACTACGCGCGGCCGGAACGGCTCCTCGACGCCGACGTCCGCGCCGCCGATCCCGCCTGGCGCCTGGTCGACGACCTGACCGCTCGCCGCTCGGTCGCCGCCCTGCGGAACGCGCTCGCGTCGGGCGAGTGGGACACCCGGTACGGGTCGCTCCGCCGGCAGCCCGCGCTCGACGGGGCGGTCGTCCTGCTGCGCCCGGTGCCCTGACCACTCCGGGCCGCGCGACACGCCCGGCTTGACACGCCGTCGTACGCTGGATCCGTGAGTCAGCAGGAGGTGGTCGGCGCGCAGAGCGCCGGCATCAGGGCGTGACGCCCCCGGCTGTGCCCTCCGGCACGGCCGCGTTCGTCGAACCCTGACCACCCCTCTGCCCGTGCGGCGCATCACCGCGCCCGGGCCCGTCGAGAGCGACCACACCGTGCTGCCCATCAGCGAGAAGACCATCCGTTCGTCCTTCGTCAACGCCTCCCGCAAGGAGGTCACCGATCTGACGCTGCCCACCGACCTCGAGACGCTGGACTGGGAGTCGCTCGACTTCCTCGGCTGGCGCGACCCGAAGACCGCACGCCGCGCCTACGCCGTCGTCCCCACGATCGAGGGCGACCTCGTCGGCATCCTGTTCCGGCAGGCCGAGGCGTCGCCGCGCGCACGGGCCCAGTGCTCGTGGTGCCAGGACGTGAAGCTGCCCAACGACGTCGTGTTCTACTCCGCCAAGCGCTCGGGGAAGGCCGGCCGGAACGGCAACACCGTCGGGACGCTCGTCTGCCAGGACTTCCAGTGCTCCCGGAACGTCCGGCGCCCGGTCCCCCTGGCGTACGACGGCTACGACGTCGAGGCCGCCCGGGTCCGGCGGATCGAGGACCTGCAGCTCCGGATCGCGTCCTTCGCCGCCGAGCTCTGACGCCGGGAAACGCCGGCGTAACGCGGGGTCCCTAGGGTGTGGCGGGTGGACCTCCGCGACTTCGACTCCGCCCCCGCCGACGACGCCCGAAGGACCGCCCTGCACTGGGCCGCGGTACCGGCCTGGGCCGACACTCTCGTGGCCGCCCGACCGTTCCGCACCGTGCCGGCCCTGATCGCAGCGGCGACCGAGGCCGCGGCGGACTGGACCGCGGCGGACCTCGACACCGCCCTCGCCGAGCACCCCCGCATCGGCGAGCGCACCACCGAGGCGTCGTCGGCCCGCGAGCAGGGCGCGATGGCGACAGCCGCGGACGACGTCGCTGCGGCGATCGCCCGGGGGAACGCCGCCTACGAGGACCGGTTCGACCGCGTGTTCCTCGTGCGTGCCGCCGGTCGGACGCCCGAGGAGCTCCTCGCCGAGCTCGAACGGCGGCTCGCCGGTGACCCGGACACCGAGGTCGCCGAGGCCACCGCCGCCCTGGCGGACATCGCCGTGCACCGGATCCGTGCGACCTTCGGCGTCCCGCACCTGACGACGCACGTGCTCGACGCCCGGACCGGCACCCCGGCCGCGGGCATCGCCCTGACGCTGCGCACCGCCGGGGGCGAGGTGCTCGCCACGGGGGAGACCGATGCGGACGGTCGCGCCGGACTCGGACCCGACGTGCTGCCCCGCGGCGACCTCGAGCTCCGGTTCGACACCGGCGCCCACCACCGCGCAGCCGGGGTCCCGATCTTCCACCCGTACGTCGTCGTGGCGTTCACGGTGGCCGGGACCGACCACCTGCACGTCCCGGTGCTGCTCAGCCCCTTCGCGTACAGCACCTACCGCGGCAGCTGAGCTCGGGGCCGAGACTCGGCTCCACGGACACCGTCCGCGCCCACGAGCGCGAGGAGTGTCGGGGGAGCCGAGTCTCGCGGGCGCGACCCGGAGTGGGCGCGAGCCGGAGCGGACCGGCGCGGACCCGTCAGGCGCGACCCTCGCCGACCGTGGCGACCGGTGCCGTCGAGCGCACGCCGTCGTAGGACCCCGCCACGGGGTCGTCGCCGTACCGCTCCCGCAGCCCGTGCGACCCGAGCAGCAGGTTGAGCAGGATCGCCGCGACCGCACCGGCCGAGATGCCCGAGTCGAACACGAGCGTGAACCACGTCGGGAACGCGCCGTAGATCTCCGGTGCCACGGTCGGCAGCAGCGCGATCGCGAGCGGGAGCGCCACGACGAGCACGTTCCGGTTGTCGAAGCGCACCTTCGACAGCGTGCGGATGCCGCTCGCCGCGACCATGCCGAACAGGGCGACCCCGGCTCCACCGAGCACCGCGTGCGGGACGGCCTCGACGACGGCCGCGACCTTCGGGACGAGGCCGAGCACGACGAGGATGCCGCCCGCCGCCGTCGCCACGTACCGGGAGCGCACGCCGGTCAGTGCCACCAGCCCGACGTTCTGCGCGAACGCCGTGTACGGGAACGTGTTGAAGACACCGCCGAGCACGGTGCCGAGGCCGTCCGCCCGCAGTCCGTCGGCCAGGGTGCGGCGCGACACCGGACGGTCGACGACCTCGCCGACGGCCACCATGTCGCCCGTGGTCTCGGTCATGATGACGAGCCCGACGACGAGCATCGACACGATCGAGGCGAGGTCGAAGGTCGGTAGGCCGAAGTGGAACGGCGTGACGACGGCGAACCAGGCGGCGTCGCCGATGCCGGACCCGTCGACCATGCCGGGGACGAACAGCGCCGCCACGGTGCCGAGGACGAGTCCGAGCAGCACCGACACCCGCGCCAGGCCCCGCGGCGCGAACCGCTCGACGAGGACGATCGCCAGCAGCACCCCGGCGGCGAAGGCCACGTCGAGCGGATCGGCAGCGCCGTCCTCGCCACCCTCGGTGATCCAGCCCGCGGCGACGCTCGTGAGCGAGACGCCGATGATCAGGATCACGGTGCCGGTGACGATCGGCGGGAACAGCCGGACGAGCTGCGAGAACCACGGCGCGACGAGCACCATGAACACCCCGCAGGCGATGGTCGCCCCGTAGACCGCCGTGATGCCGTGCGCGCTGCCGATCGCGATCATCGGCCCGACGGCGGCGAACGTCACGCCCTGCACGAGCGGCAGCCGGACCCCGAAGCGCCAGAAGCCGACGGACTGCACGATCGTGGCGAGGCCGGCGACGAACAGGTCGGCGCTGATCAGGAAGGCCAGGTCGGCTCGGTCGAACCCGAGCGCGCCCCCGACGATGAGGGGGACGGCGACCGCCCCCGCGTACATCGCCAGGACGTGCTGCAGCCCGAGCGGCAGCAGTCGGGCGAGCGGCGGGATCGTGTCGACCCCGTCCTGCCCGGTGGTGGTGCGTGGTGTCCTCGTGCTGGTCATGGGTGCCCCCGTCGCGTCGCCGGTCACGTGTCACCTCGACGCTAGAAAGCCCCTGTTTCCGCGCCGTGACGGGCACGGGTCGCGCGGATCACGCGACCGGACGCCGGAACGCGCGTTCCGGCGGCTCCTCCGGGTCCGGGACGGACGGGAGGCCCGTGGCGGGGTCGCCACGAGCCTCCAGACCGTCTCCTGGTCGCGTCAGCGCCCGATGGACGACATGTCCGGGTACCGGTCACCGGTCGGGACGGGCAGCGCCGACAGGCGCTCGAGCTGGCCGGCGGACAGGGTCACGTCAGCTGCGCCGACGTTCTCCTCGAGCCGGGAGACCCGCTTCGTGCCGGGGATCGGGACGACGTCGTCGCCCTGCGCGAGCAGCCAGGCGAGGGCGACCTGTCCCGGCGTCGCGCCGACCTCGTCGGCGATCTCCTTGACGGCGTCGACGATCTTCATGTTCTCGCTGAACGCCTGCTCCGCGAAGCGAGGGTTCTGACGGCGGAAGTCGTCCTCGTCCAGGTCGGACGGCTTCGTGATCGCGCCGGTCAGGAAGCCGCGGCCGAGCGGCGAGTACGGCACCAGGCCGATGCCGAG
>CAJYIG010000255.1 GCA_913774725.1 uncultured Curtobacterium sp.
ACCGTGCAGGTGGGCACCGCCCGGGACGAGGACCAGCGGCTCGACGAGACGGTCGAGCGCGCACTGGTCGCCGGCATCGAGCAGTTCCGGCCGGGCGGCAAGCTCGGCGACGTCTCGTACGCCATCGGCCGGGTCGCGAAGGACGCCGGCTTCACCGTCAACACGCAGTTCGGTGGACACGGTGTCGGACGCACCATGCACGGCGATCCGCACGTCCCGAACGACGGCCGCCCGGGGCGCGGGCTGAAGCTCCGGCCCGGCCTGGTCGTCGCGATCGAGCCGTGGCTCATGCAGGGCACCGACGAACTCGTGCAGGACGAGGACGGCTGGACGCTGAAGAGCGTCGACGGATCACGCGCCGCGCACGTCGAGCACACGGTCGCGGTCACCGAGGACGGTCCCGAGGTCCTCACCCTGCGCCGCGCCCAGCGCGCCGACGCGACCGCCTGACGGACGGGAGGCGCGTTGCACCCCCGCCCCGCGCCTCCCGTCCGACGCGCACCCCGCCTGGTCGCACGACCCGCCGCTCACGTTCCGAGCGGACAGCACGTGGTGCGACCGGGTCGCCCGCCGGCGGCGCGTCGTGCGACCGGAACAGGCGCGGGCCGACGATGACGTGATCGGACGCGCGCTACGCGTCGGGCAACAGGTCCGGACGGACCCGGCGGGTCCGCTCTACCTGCTGCTCGTGCCGCCAGGTGGCGACCCGGGCGTGGTGTCCGCTGAGCAGCACGTCCGGTACCTCGAGGTCCCGCCAGACGGCGGGCTTCGTGTACGAGGGGTACTCGAGCAGGCCGTCCTCGTGCGACTCCTCGACCAGGGATTCGGGGTTACCGACGACGCCGGGGACGAGTCGACCGACCGCCTCGATCATCGCCATCGCCGCGACCTCGCCGCCGTTGAGCACGTAGTCACCGAGGGACAGCTCGACCACGGAGCAGCGCGAGGCCGCCCAGGCGAACACTCGGGCGTCGATGCCCTCGTACCGCCCACAGGCGAAGACGAGGTGGTCGTGCTCGGCGGCCAGCGAGCGGGCGATCGACTGGCGGAACGGGGTTCCGGCCGGAGTCGGCACGACGAGCGTCGATGACCCGTCTTCCCGCAGGATCGACGACAGTGCCTGCGCCCACGGCTCGGGCTTCATCACCATGCCGGCACCACCGCCGTACGGGGTGTCGTCGACCGTGCGGTGCCGGTCCGTCGTCCAGTGCCGCAGGTCGTGCACGTGCACGTCGAGCAGTCCGTCGATGCGGGCCTTGCCGAGCAGCGAGACGTCGAGGACGGAGAAGAACTCCGGGAAGATCGTGACGATGTCGATCCGCACGGTCAGCCTTCCGGGTCGGTCGGCGTGACGGTCTCGGGCCGCGAGGTGTCCTCGGGGTCCTCGAACAGCCCCGTCGGGGGCGTCACCGTGACCGTGCCGCCCGCGATGTCGACCGTCGGCACGATCGCCGAGACGAACGGCACCAGCACCTCGCCGCGCGAGGGGGTGTCGATCGCGAGCAGGTCCTGTGCGGGCAGGTGGTCCACACGGGCGACCGTCCCGACCTCGACGCCGTCGCGGAGCACGCGGAGGCCGACGAGCTGGTGGTCGTACCAGGAGTCGTCCTCGCCGGTCTCGGCATCGGCGTCCTGCTCCACCCAGAGGATCGCCCGCGCGAGTGACTCAGCAGCGGTGCGGTCCGACACGCCCTCGAAGAAGGCGACCGGGTGGCCGTTGTACCAGCGGAGCTCGTCGATGGTCAGCGTCCTGCCCGACCACGGCGAGTCCGAGGGGACCTGGAGCGTGAACTCCGCCCCCGGCGTGAACCGACGATCCGGGTCGTCGGTGTAGAGCTCGAGCTTGATGCCGCCCTTGAGCCCGTGCGCCTTCGTGATGCGACCCACCCGGAGCTGGGTCGTCTCCCTAGGAATCGGTGTCGACCACGTCGACCCGCACCCGCTTGCCGTCGGCGAGAGCCGAGACGAGGGTGCGGAGCGCCTTTGCGGTCCGTCCGGCGCGACCGATCACGCGACCGAGGTCCTCGGGGTGCACACGCACCTCGAGGACCTCGCCACGCGCAGAGGTGGAACTGGCGACGCGGACGTCGTCCGGGTGATCGACGATCCCCTTGACGAGGTGCGTCAGCGCAGAGTCGAGCAAGGAATCAGGCCTCGGTCGTCTCGGCGGCGTCGTCGGCCGACTCGGCCGGAGCAGCGGCGGGGGCCGTCTTCTCCGACTTCGGCTTCAGCACGGCCTTCTTGGCGGTGTCCGCAACGAAGGCCTGCTTCGGCTCGGCGACCTTGACGGTGGACTCGGTGTTGCCCTCGCCCTTGAACTTGCCCCAGTCGCCGGTCAGCTTGAGGAGCGCCGCGACCTGCTCGGTCGGCTGCGCGCCGACGCCGAGCCAGTACTGGGCACGGTCCGAGTTGATCTCGATGACCGAGGGCTCCTCGGTGGGGTGGTACTTGCCGATCTCCTCGATCACGCGACCGTCGCGCTTGGTGCGCGAGTCGGCGACGACGACACGGTAGTACGGCGCACGGATCTTACCGAGACGCTTGAGACGGATCTTGACAGCCACAATTGCTCCTGTTGCGTGTTGTTGTGGTTGAACCGGAACCGCGGGCGTGGGGGCACGCGCGGTGGAAGCTCGAAGGGAGTCGCGACCTGCTGGATAGAGGGTCGAGCAGACGCGATTCGACCGTTCATTCTTGCAGGTTTCGGCCCGAGAAGCGAGTCGGGACGCGCCGACGCCGTGCCGGGATCAGGGGGCGAGCACCCGGACGGCGTCGATCGCCTCGCTCGTGGCCCGGACCGCGTCCACGCTCCGGGCGTCGCGGGCACCACCGACGACGGCGTGCGGCACCCCGGCGGCGGCCAGACCAGCGGCGAGTCCCGCCTGCGCGACGGCGGACGCGTCGTCCGCGCCCGCGTCGACCGCGCCCGCGTCGACCTCCGGCGAGCGCTCCTGCCCGGCGCACACGACGACGTGGTCGGCCGGCACCGCGGTGTCCCGACCGTCCTCGTCCCGGATCCACAGCGTGCCCGGCTCGATGCGCAGGTACTCCTGCACGCCGCCGATCATCCGCACGCCGGCGTCACGGA
>CAJYIG010000256.1 GCA_913774725.1 uncultured Curtobacterium sp.
ACTCGACGGGCAGGAACACCCGCATCGTCGACGGACCCCGGTTGCCCCATGTCGCGTACGGCACGAGACGCACCTCGCGGGGGCCGTCGACCGACAGCGGGTCCGTGCCGGCACCGTAGGGCAGGCCGACCGGGTCCGGAACCGCGCGCGTCCGGACGGGCAGCCGGACGTCGTCCGCCCCGTGGTCGACCGGCTCGGCGCCGGCGGGCACCACGACGTCGCGGACGTCGACGCCTGCCTCGAGGGACTCGAGGGCGTAGACCAGCGGGCCGCGCTCGACGGCGACCGTGCCGCGGACGGCGTCGATGCGGGGGTCGGGGACCGTGATCCGGGCGTGCACCGGGACCTCGAGCACGATGCGGTCCCCGGTGGCGAACACCCGTCGCACGGTGACGGTGTCGCCCTCCACGGGTACCGCCTGGCCCGCCACGTCGAGCGTGGCGCCCGAAGACCAAGACGGTACCCGCAGCCGGAGCGCGACCGGTTCGTCACCGTCAGTGGTGGCGACGACCTCGACCCGTCCGGAGCGCGGCCAGTCCGACCGGACCGAGAACGCCGCGCGGGCCCCGTCACCGAGCACGGTGTCGACCTCGTAGTCGCCGTACTGGTGCAGCTGGAGCCCGTCGTCGCTCACCGTCGCGAACACGCTCTGCACGCTCGCGATCGTGCGGGACAGGTTCGTCGGGCAGCAGGACACCTCGAACCAGGGGGCGCGCAGGCTCGACAGCGCGCGACGGCTCACCTCGTCCTCCGGCGGGACGGTGCCCTCGACCCGCTGGTGCATCGTGTTCGCGTAGAAGAACGCGCGGCCGTCCTCGCGCGGTGCGACCATGACCGCGTTGTGGAGCGTGCGCTCGATGAGGTCCGCGTACTTCGACTCACCCGTCTCGAGCAGCAGGCGCCACGAGAGCATGTTCGACGCGATCGCCGCGCAGGTCTCGCCGTACTCGCGGTCCGGCGGCAGCTCGAAGTCGGCACCGAACGCCTCGTCCTGGTGGTGGGCGCCCATCGCCCCCGTCAGGTAGGTGCGCTTGGCGACGGTGTTCGCCCACTGGGTCTCGACGGCCCGGAGCAGCTCGGCGTCGCCCGTCTCGACCGCGACGTCGACCGCGCCGGCCGCCAGGTAGAGCGCTCGCACGGCGTGCCCGCGCAGGACGTCCGCGTCGCGGACGGGCACGTCGTCCTGGAAGTACTCCTGGCCGTACTCGATCGGCGCCAGCAGACCGTGTCCCCGTCGTTCCACGAAGGTCCGCGCGAGGTCGACGTACCGGCGGTCACCGGTCGCCCTGCCGAGTTCCACGAGAGCCGGCTCGATCTCCGGGTGGCCGCACACCGCCTCCCGTCCGTCCGAGCCGAACACCTCGACCAGGTGGTCGGCGACCCGGACCGCCACGTCGACGAGCCGTCCGCCGCCCGCGGTGCGCAGCCGCGCCACCGCGGCCTGCAGCAGGTGACCCATCGAGTAGAGCTCGTGGCCCCACTCCATGTCCGACCACCGGGGTCGCTGCCACGGCCGGCCGAAGGCGGTGTGCAGGTAGCCGTCGGCGTCCTGCGCCCCGGCGACGCGGTCGACGAGCCGGTCGTAGCGGTCGGCGAGGTCGTCGTCGGGCTGCACGCCGAGCTGCCACGCCATCGCCTCGAGCAGCTTGTAGACCTCCGAGTCGACGAACTCGATGCCGGCGTGGTCGAACGGTTTCCCGGTGGCGGCGGCGTCGAAGTTGCCGGTCCAGCCGATCCGCTCCATCCAGGTCTCGCAGTGCCGGATCACGGTGTCGGCGTTCCGCTGCTGCCAGTCCGCCCAGTAGCCGCCGGTCAGGCGGAGGTCGCCGAGCGGCAGGGGGCGGAGCGCGCCCGTGGACGGCACGACCGGGCCGGCCGCGACGGTGGTGTGGGTGATGGTCACGATGTCCTCCTGGGACGTGGGTACGGGTGCGTCAGTCCTTCACGGCACCGGCGGTGACACCGGCGGCGACGTAGCGCTGAGCGAGGACGAGGAGCACCGCTGCGGGGATCGACGCGACCACGGCGGTGGCCATGATCGAGTTCCACTCCTGGTTGTTGTTGCCGATGTAGGCGTAGATGCCGAGGGTGATGGGCTTCGCGTCACCGCCGCCGTCCAGGGTGTTGGCGAACAGGAAGTCCGACCACGCCCACAGGAAGCTGAAGAGCGACACCGTCACGACCGAGTTGCGGCTGACGGGCATGACGACCGAGGTGAAGGTGCGCCACGTGCTCGCGCCGTCGATGCGGGCGGCGTTGAGCAGCTCGTCGGGGATGCCGCGCATGAACGCGGTGAAGATGAGGACCCCGAACGGCACCGCGATCGTGGAGTCGGCGAGGACGAGCCCCCAGACGGTGTCGAGGATCCCGAGCTGCACGTAGATCGTGTAGAAGCCCATCGCCATGATGATCGCGGGGATCATCTGCGCGATGAGGAGCACGAAGCTCATCGCACCGCCGCCGCGCGGGTCCAGTTTGGCGAGCGAGTACGCGGCCGGGGCGGACAGTGCGAGCGTGAGCACCACGGTGCCGAGGCCGACGACCAGGCTCGTCCCGAGGAACGGCAGCTGCTGCCCGAGCACGGTGGTGTAGCCGTGCAGGGTCCCGTCGATCGGGATGAGGTTCGGCGGGCTCTTCCGCATGTCCTGGTCGCGGGTGAGCGAGACGTTCACCATCCAGTAGACGGGGAACAGCATCACCGCCGTGAGGACGATCCCGAGCGCGGTCCGCCACCAGCGCTTCGTCGCAGGCGGTGTCCCGGTTCCGCGGGGCCGTGCGCCGCGGGCAGGGCGGGTCGTGACGGCTCGGGTGACGGTCGTGGTGGCCATCTCACACCTCCAGGCGGCGCTGCACGCGCGCGTAGACGAGGCCGACGACCAGGGCGATGACGATGAGCACGTTGCCCACGGTGGCGGCGGAGCTGAAGTCGGGCAGGAGCGATCCGAAGCCCAGTTGGTAGGACCAGATGGCGAGCGTGGTGGACGAGCCGGAGGGGCCACCCTTCGTCATGATCCAGATGATGTCGAACACCTTGAGCGTGTAGACGAAGCCGAGCAGCAGGGTGATCGCCGTGACCGGACGGAGCAGCGGGAAGGTGATCCGCCAGAAACGCTGCCAGCCGTTCGCCCCGTCCAGGGACGCCGCTTCGTACAGCTCGCCCGGGATGCCCTGCAGGCCGGAGTACATGATCACGAGGTTGAACGGGATACCGATCCAGATGTTCGCGACCAGGACCGCGAAGAGCGACCAGTCCGGCGAGGTCAGCCAGTTGATCTGCCCGAGGCCGACCGCCTCGAGGAACGCGTTCACGATGCCCGAGTCGCTGTTCATCATCCACGACCACGTGCTCGCGGACACCAGCAGCGGCAGGAGCCACGGCACGAGGAACAGGGCGCGCAGCAGCCCCGACAGCGGGAAGTGATCGTGGAAGAACACCGCCAGGGCCAGCCCGAGGGCGAACTGCACGACGATCGACACGAGCACGAAGACCGTGGTGTGCCAGATCGCCGGTCCGAAGGTCGCGTTCGAGAACACGTCGACGAAGTTCTGCAGGCCGACGAAGGGGGCGTTGCCGGAGACGAAGGACGCCACCGTGTAGTGCTTGAGGCTCAGCTCGATGTTCTTCCACAGCGGGTACGCGTAGAAGAGCACGAGGTACAGGGCGACGGGGGCGAGGAAGGCCCAGGCCGTGAGCTGCGCTCTCCGCTGCGCGTGGGCGCGGCGGCCCCGGGCCGAGGAGGTGGTCTCCTCGGCCCGGGTACGCGCAGCCGACGGTCGCAGTGACGTCGTGTCGGTCGTCATGGTCGTGTCGGCTTCCGTTCGGTGGTGCGGGTGGTGACGGTGCTGGGTGCTGCCGCTGCGGGCTACTTCTGGAGCTTCGCGTCGACGGCCTGCTGCGCCGCCTGCAGCGCGTCGGACGTCGACGCCGACCCGGACTCGGCCTTCTGCACGGCCGTCCAGAGCTGCTCGGAGATGACCGGGTACTGCACGCCGAGGTTGTCCCCGGTACGAGCGCGGGCGGCGCCGACGGCTTCGACCCAGGTCTTGAGGTCGGCGTCGCCGGACAGCTGCTGCTGCTGGAGGTCCTTCGATGCGGCGATGTAGTTGAGCGTGTTGTCGGTCTTCACGACGTTGTCACCCGACGACAGGCACTCGACGATCTTCTTGGTCGTGGCGTAGCGGGCGTCGTCCTTCTGCACGGGGATCGTGAAGAACTCACCGCCGGTCGGCACCGGGGCGGCACCGCCGTCCTTCGCCGGGATGGTGATCACGCCCGCGCCCATCTCCTTGGCAGCGTCCTTCTGCCAGGTGCCGTTCTCGCCGAAGGCGAAGTCGCCCGACTGGAACTCCTGCCAGCTGGTCGTCTGGGTGTTCTGGATGACCGAGTTCGGCGCGTAGCCCTCGTCGATCCAACCCTTCCAGAGGTTCAGCGCTTCTTCCGCCTTGGCGGAGTCGAGCTTGGTCAGGTCGGCGTCGGCGCCCCAGAACCACGGCAGGAACTGGAACGAGCCCTCCTCGGTGTTGATGCCCGAGAAGGTGATGCCCTTCTTGCCGGCCGCCTTCACCTTCGCGAGCGCCGCCGTCAGCGAGTCCCAGTCCTTCACGGACGCGGGGTCGACGCCGGCTGCCTCGAGCACCTTCGGGTTGTAGTAGAGCGCCAGGGTGTTCGCGCCGATCGGGACGCCGTACGTCTTGCCGTCGATGACCCCGGCGCCGAGGATGTTCTCGGCGATGTCGCCGGTCTTCAGGCCGTTCGTCCCGGTGTCGGTGATGATGCCGGCCTGCGCCAGCGTCGAGACGACCGGGTTGTCGACGAGCAGGACGTCGGGCGACTTGCCCTGCTGCCCGGCGAGCAGCGCCTTGTTCGTCAGGTCCGAGGTGTCGTACCCGGTGCGCTTCACGGTGACGCCGGCGTCCTGACCGCACTGGGTGACGAGCTTGCCCCACGCGGACGAAGCGTCGTACTGGGGGTACGGGTCCCAGAACGTGTAGGTGCCCTTCGCGGCGTCGGACGAACCGGAGCCGGAGGACTGGGCAGAACATCCGGTGAGACCGGCGACGACGCTGGCTGCTGCCACCAGCGCGCCGATGCGGACAACAGTCTTGGTGCGCATGATCACGGGTTCCTCTCTGAATGCGACGTGATCGCCGTTCGGGTCCGGCCACGTCCACTCCACCGAGTGCACCTCCGGGGAGGACCTCGCCGTCGAGCGGAACCGAAACCGGTTTCGGGAGCAATGTACGAGCACGCTTGCCGCGGTGTCAAGAACTTTCGTAAACTGGTTTCGGAGGCGCCGATGGACGACGAGGATCACCGCACCGCGACGGCGGTGGAGACCGTGACGCTGGCCGACGTCGCCCGCGCCGCCGGCGTCTCGGTGGCCACGGCGTCGAAGGCGCTCAACGGTCGCGCCCACGTGAGCGCCCGCTCGCGGGAGGCCGTGCTCGCCGCCGCCGCCGCCCTCTCCTTCACCCCGAACCCGTTCGCCCGCGCCCTGAACCGTGCCTCGACGAACACCATCGGCATGCTCACGAGCGACCTCGACAACCGCTTCGTGCTGCCGATCCTGCTCGGGGCCGAGGACGCCTTCGGCGCTGGTTCGCTCAGCGTCCTGCTCGCCGACGCCCGCGACAGCGCGATGCGCGAGCAGCTCCAGCTGCAGTCCCTGCTCACCCGGCGGGTCGACGGCGTGCTCATCGTGGGTCGGACCACGAACCCGCGGCCCCCGCTCCAGGCGAAGCCCGACGTCCCCGTCGTCTACGTCTACGCACCCTCGACCGACGAGCAGGACCTGTCGTTCGAGCCGGACAACGAACTCGCCGGACGGATCGCCGTCGACCACCTGGTGGAGACCGGCCGACGTCGCATCGCGATCGTCAACGGCGAGGACACCTACGCCGCCGCGCGGGACCGTCTCCGTGGTGCCGCAGCGGCGCTCGACGAACACGGGCTCGAGCTCGTCGGGAGTCCCGGGCTCGTGTTCGGCCAGTGGGACGAGAAGTGGGGCCGGCAGGCGGCCGAGCGGCTGCTCGAGCGCCATCCGGACCTCGACGCGATCGTCGCCGGCAGCGACCACATCGCTCGAGGGGTCATGGACGCGGTGCGGGAGTCCGGGCGGCGGATCCCCGAGGACGTCGCGGTCGTCGGGTTCGACAACTGGGACATCCTGGTCGAGGGTGCTCGGCCGCAGCTCACCAGCGTCGACATGGACCTGCAGCAGCTCGGGAGGTTGGCCGCCGGGGCGCTGGTCGACACGATCGAGGGCAAGGTGCAGCGAGGGCGGGTGCGGAACCCGGTGTCCCTGGTGGTGCGCGGGTCGACCGTCGCGGGGGCCGACGGAGGCTGAGCCGTACTCAGCGCCGGCCCACACGCCGCAACCGTCCACCGCGTGCGAGGATCGGCTCGTCGGACAGGGGGTCCGGAGCTGGGGGTGACCGGTGGGCGACACGACGGACGAGCGGACCGGCCGGCGGGCGTGGGTGCACGTGGGGACCGCGATGGTGATCGGTCTCGGCGCCGCACAGGCCGCGCACGCAGCGACCGCGCTCGTTCTGTTCGCCGGCGTGCCCGGGCTCGCCGCGCTCCTGGTCCAGACGGTCCTGGTCAGCGTGGTGCTCGGCGGTCTCGCAGTCGTCGCGACCCGCCGCCGACGCGCGGCGTGGCTCGGTGCGGCGGCCCTCCTCCTCGTCCCCGCGGTCGTCGTCGCCGACCTGGTGCCCACGGTCGTCAGCGGCTCCGGGTCGACGATCCTGCTCCCCTCCCCCACGCCCCTGCCGTACCTGGTGGGCACGGTCGTCGCGGCCGTCCCGGCGATGCTCGTCCACCGCGGAGTCGTGCGGACGGTGGGCCTGGCTGCCGGAGCCACGAGCGCGGCCGTCGTCGTCGCCCTTCTCGTCGTGGCCGGCGTCCGCGCGCACGCGGGTGTCGTGCAGCGTGACCAGCAGGCCATCGCGCGGGCACAGGACGCCATCGGCGCGGACTTCCGGCCCGTCACGATCTCGCCCGACGGGTACGGCTCCGTGTACGAGGCGAACATCGAGAAGCGGCTGCCGGGCTTCCTGCAGGTGTTCTCGTCGCCGGCCGAGCGGGCGCACGCCCCCGGGCAGACGTCCGGGTCCGACCTGACGGTCGTCACGCTCGCCGCCGACGCCCCGCCGTGCGGTCGGCCGGTCGAGGGCGTGGCACCCGGTGGCGGGTCCGAGCCGGAGACCGCCTGCGACGACGACGGCGACCTCACCCGCCGCACCAGCGCGCACGGTCACGAGGTCTCCGCGGTGGTGGGCGACGTGCTCGTCGCCGTCAGCGCACTCCCCGAGGTCGACGACAGCGTGCTCGAAGCGGCCGTGCGCTCCGCGGAGCCGATCGACGACCAGGCGTACCGGCACGTGCTGCTCGGCGACGGCGACGAGTACACCGACGAGCTCGACGGCAACCGGTGCCCGGTCGTCGGGGTGGCGTGCGGCCCGCCGGCGCACCGCTGAGGCGGACGGGAGGCACGGCGCGGGTCGTCAGCGCGCCTCCCGTCCGACGGTGACCGGTCCCGGCACCTCGAACGGCCCCGAGCAGGCCGCCTCGGTCGGCCGGTCGTCGGGTCGGTCGGTCAGTCGGTCGGACCGAGCCGCAGCGGCTCGACCCGGCCGCCCTGGACCCGGACCACGAGGTCGGCGGCCGCCCCCACGCTGAGCGGCGGGCGCAGCCCGAGCACCGACGCCGCACGCGCGGAGGACGCGCGGACGGCGGGTGGCAGTCGGTCCGGACGACCGTCGACGAACCGGGCCACGGCGTCGGCGACCGTGATCGTGCTCCCGGCCAACGAGGAGCCGTCGGCGAGCCGGGCGACTCCGTCCGAGACCACGACCTCCGAGCCGGCGATCCGGTAGCGGCCGTCGGCGCAGCCGGTCGCCGCCATGGCGTCCGACACGAGCACGAGCCGGTCACCGACGGCGCCGTGCACCAGGTCGACGGTCACCGGATCGAGGTGGTGGCCGTCCACGATGCACTCCACCGTGAGCCGCTCGTCCGTCAACGCGACGCCGACCGGGCCCGGCGCACGGTGGTGCAGCGGGGGCATCCCGTTGAACAGGTGCGTGACGAGGGTCGCGCCGGCGTCCACCGCGGCGCGCACCTGGACGACGTCGGCGTCGGTGTGGCCGACCGCGACGACGACGCCCGACGCGACCAGTCGGCGGACGGCGTCGAGCGCGCCCGGGAGCTCGGGCGCGAGGGTGACGATCCGGAGCGCTGCGCCGCCGGCGTCCACGAACAGGTCGACCTCGTCCGGGGTCGGCGGGTGGAGCAGCCCGGCAGCGTGCGCACCCCGTCGGGCCGCAGCGAGCCAGGGCCCCTCGAGGTGCAGTCCGGCGAACGTGCCGTCGTCGACGAGCGGCCGGAGGCGGTGCAGGGCGGCGACCGTGTCCGGCACCGTGCCCGTCGCGATCGACGCCACGAGCCGTCCGGTCCCCCGCGCGGCGTGGTGGGCGGCCGCTGCTCGGGCCTCGGCGACCGAGCACGAGGCGAAGTCGTACCCGAGCGCGCCGTGCGCGTGCAGGTCGACGAAGGCGGGCAGGACGGTGCCCGACGCCTCGACGACGCGCTCGTGTGCGGGGGCCGGACCGGTACCGAGCGCGGCGACCCGACCACCGTCGACGGCGAGCCACGCGTCCGCCAGGTCGACCTCGGCGGTGACGATCCGTGGGGCACGGACGAGGACGGTCACGCGGTCACCGTCTCGCGCGCCGCCGCGTCGGCGCGTGCCTGACGCGCGAGCAGCACCGCGCCGATGGCACCGGCCGCGTCACCGTGCCGCGCACCCACGAGATCAGGGACCCTGACCCCGGTGAGTCGGTCCGCCACCGCGGAACGCAGCGGATCGAAGAGCAGCGGTCCGGACTGCGCGAGGCCGCCGCCGACGATCAGGGTGTGGCAGCCGGCCGCGGCGGTCAACCACGCCAGGGAGTCGGCGAGCACCTCGACGCAGTCGTCCCACGCCCGCCGAGCCACCGGGTCACCCGCCACGAGACGGAGCATCGCGTCGTGCGCACTCGGCGCACCACTGCGTCGCGCGACGGCCCCGGCCGAGGCGACCTCCTCGACCCGGAGGCCCGCGTGTGCACCGTCCCGGATCCGGACCTGGCCGATCTCCCCCGCCCAACCACCGCCCGGGACCACCCGGCCGTCGACCACCAGGGCGCTCGCCAGACCGGTACCGACGGGGACGAAGGCGACCGTGCCACTGCCGAGCGCGGCGGCGGGGTCCGTGGCGGGGTCAGCGGCGGGCGCAGCCGCGTGGACCTCGGCGAGCGCTCCGGCCCGGACGTCGTGGCCGAAGGCGAGCGGGACGGCGTCGACCCCCGCGGCGCGCAGTGCCTCGGCGACGCGGGCACGGACCGGCACGTCCCGCCAGCCGAGGTTCACGGAGAGCACCGAACGGCCCGCGTCCTCGTCGACGACCCCGGGGACGACCAGCCCGATCGCCCCGAGGTCGGTCCCGTGCTGCCGCGCCGCTGTCCGGGCCCGCTGCCCCAGCGCCGCGACGACCTCGGCCAGCGCGGTGGCCTCGGCGTCGTCCCGCGGGGTGGGGACGCGCTGCTCCTCGAGCACCCGCCCGTCGTCGGCGACCAGGCGCACCTTCACGCTCGTGCCGCCGACGTCGATGCCGAGCACTGCGCCGTGAGCGGTCATCCCGAGCCCTCCGATCGTGCCGACCAGCACTGATCGGACGCCGTCAGCCTGCCGATCGATCATGATCAGTGCAAACAACGCGCAGCAATTCCGCTCACATCGCCGCACGTCCCCGCCCGTAGGATGACGCCATGACCCCGCAGCAGAGGCTCAACGCGCTCCTCGAGCTGGTGAGCGACCGCGGGAACGTCTCCATCGCCGAGATCGGCGAGGCGCTGGGCATCTCCGCTGCGACCGCACGGCGCGACCTCGCGACGCTGGCCGACCAGCGACTCGTCACCCGCACGCACGGCGGTGCCGCGGCGCTCGGGGCCGGGTACGAGCTGCCCCTGCAGTACAAGATCGCCCGACAGGCCGATGCGAAGACCGCCATCGCCCGCGCGACCGCTGCGCTCGTCTCGCCGGGGGACACGGTCGGCCTGAACGGTGGGACGACGACGACCGAGGTGGCGCGCGAGCTCGGCAAGAGCGAACGCTTCATCCGGGCCGACGGCGAGTGCGGGATCACGATCGTCACGAACGCGCTGAACATCGGGTACGAGCTGTCGGTCCGCGCCAACGTCAAGATCGTCGTGACCGGCGGCGTGGCCCGGCGGCAGTCGTACGAGCTCATCGGTCCGACCGTGCGGGACACGCTCGACGGCTTCGCTCTCGACGTCGTCGTGCTCGGCGTCGACGGGCTGACCGGTCAGTACGGTGCGACGACGATGCACGAGGGCGAGGCCGAGGTCAGTCGGCACTTCGCGTCGGTCGGCCGCCGCGTCGTGGTGGTCGCCGACTCGACGAAGATCGAGCGCGCCACCTTCGCGCGCATCTGCCCGCTCGAGCGCATCGACGTGCTCGTCACGGATCAGGCTGTGCCGACCCCGTTCGCCGCGGAGCTGGCTTCCGCCGGCGTGGAGCTCGTCGTCGCGAGCTGACCCGCGGGGCCACCTCCGGCGATCCCGCGGTCACGGCTGCGGTCGTCCGTCGCCCTGCCGCGAGCGTCGGCGTCCTGACGTTGCCGGCGTGTAACAACCTCGGATGCACGCTTCCATGATCGAGCCGTGCGTGCTTATTGTGCACTCATGATCGATTTGGCATCATTGCCGTCACAATCACGCAAGGGAGCGAGATGACCACCACGAGCACACGACTGCTCCGGGTCGCCGTCGTCGGCATCGGCCAGCGATCGGCCATCGCCGACCACGTGGCTGCCGCAGGCCTGGACGCCGACGGGGTGGACGCGCGGATCACGGCCGCAGCGGACACCACCGCCGCGGGACGCGAACGGGCCGCCGCACACTGGCCGGAGGCCGAGGTGGTCGCCGTCCACCGGGCGCTGATCGGCACGGACGGCGCGCCGAACCTCGTGGACGCGGCGATCGTCACCACCCCGGACTGGACCCACGCCGAGATCGCGATCGACCTGCTCCGCGCCGGCATCGCCGTCTACCTCGAGAAGCCCCTGGCGATCACCGTCGAGGACGCCGACGCCGTCCTGGACGCGGCTGCCGAGACCGGTACGCCCCTGTACGTCGGCCACAACTTCCGGCACGCGGCCGTCGTCCGGCTCATGCGCGACGTCATCGCCCGCGGGGAGATCGGCGAGGTGAAGGCCGTCTGGGTCCGCCACTTCGTCGGCAACGGCGGCGACTACTACTTCAAGGACTGGCACGCCGACCGCAGCCGCGTGAACTCGCTCCTGCTGCAGAAGGCGAG
>CAJYIG010000257.1 GCA_913774725.1 uncultured Curtobacterium sp.
GCCGTGAGAGGGCGACGTACTAGGCCGCTATACGATGGGGCCGTGGTCCTGCTCGAGAGCGGGGCGCACGTGTTGTCGGACTCGGAGGACAGCCACCTGTGGTGACCCCAGCGGGATTCGAACCCGCGTTACCGCCGTGAGAGGGCGACGTACTAGGCCGCTATACGATGGGGCCGTTCCGACAACCCGATAAGTATGGCACAACGCGCGCACGCTGCCAAAACGAGGCGTGTCGCCCGGGTGTGCCGCGCCTCCAGGCCGACCCTGCGGGGCTCAGATCGTGAGCGACTCGCCGGGCCGGAGCACGACGAGTTCCCCGTCCCCGAGCGCCTCGCGCTGGCGGTCCGTGTGCATCGCGAAGCCGATCTCGGACAGCGTCGCCTCGTGCACCGGGTACGCCCGCCGCGGGCGGACGGCGGCGATCCAGTCCATCATCTCCTCGACCTTGAGCCACGGCGCCCCGACCGGGGCCGCGAGGACCTCGACGGGGACGCCGGGCACCGTGTAGGCGTCGCCGGGGTGGAACAGCCGACCGTCCACCAGGACACCGGTGTTGTCGACGACGGGCACCGCGGAGTGGATGCGCTGGTGCCGGGCGCCGTGGAGGTCGAGCGTGAAGGGGCCGATCTCACGGTGGTCGCCGTCCCCGACCACCTCGACCGCGATGCCCGCGTCGGCCAGTGCCGCGCGCACCCCCGCCGGTCCGAGGACCAC
This sequence comes from uncultured Curtobacterium sp., assembly GCA_913774725.1. Lineage (GTDB taxonomy): Bacteria > Actinomycetota > Actinomycetes > Actinomycetales > Microbacteriaceae > Curtobacterium > Curtobacterium subtropicum. The sequence goes on from CAJYIG010000257.1 coordinate 715, forward strand.
CGCGTCCGGGTTCCGGTCGAGGATCCCCCGCACCTGCTCCGGGCTCCCGTGGTCCGGGTGCTCGTGGGTGACGACGACGGCCACGACCCCGGTCACGTCGACCGGGCGCGTGAAGCCACCGGGGTCGATCACGAGCCGTGCTCCGTCCTTCGTGACGACCTGGCACGCGTGCTCGAGCTTGGTGACCTCCATGCCGGTGACCCTACGCGTGCGCCTGCGGTGTTCCGCACGGCTCCCGCCACCGTGCGTCCGACGGGTGGCCGGGCCGTGGCACTGCCCGTAGCGTGCGGTGGCATGGCCATCCCACCCGCTGCCGTCGTGCCCGGTCCGCGGCGCGTCCTGCACGTCGACCTGGACGCCGCCCTGCCGGCACTCGTCGCCGACGCGACCGGCTCGGACGCACTCGTCGTCGGTCACCGTGACGGGTACCCGGTCTGCACGGCTGCACTGACGCTGACGGACGACCCGTCGGACGCCGCGAGGGTCCTGGCCGCACTCGCTGCCGCGTCGCAGGGGTCCGCCGCAGCCGCGCCGGCACCCGTCGACGACCACGACCTGCCGTCCGTGTCCGTGGTCGTGTCCACGGTGGTCGACCGAGCCGAGGACCTCGGCCGACTGCTCGACGTGCTCGAGCACCTCGACTACCCGGAGCACGAGGTCCTGGTGGTCGACAACCGCGTGCGGGTGCCCGCCGACGACGCGCTGCCCGCCCTCCTCGCGGGGCGGGCGGTCCGGCTCGTCGAGGAACGGCGACCGGGACTGTCCGCCGGCCGGAACGCCGGGGTCGCGGCGGCCCGCGGCGAGGTCGTGGCGTTCACCGACGACGACGTCCGGGTCGACCCGCGCTGGCTCCGGGCCCTCGGCGAGCGCTTCGTCCGGGAGCCCGGGCTGGACGCGGTCAGCGGCGTGGTCCTGCCGGCCGAGCTCGAGACGCCCGCGCAGGTCTGGTACGAGGCCTACTACGGCGGGTTCAGCGGTGAGCGCTCGTTCGAGCCGGTGACGGTCGTCCCCGACGACGTGCCCGGGGCGATGCGGTTCGCCCGGGTCGCCGCGGTGTCCCCGGACGGCACGGTCCGTCGACGCTTCCCGGTGTACGGCATCGGCGCGTACGGTGCCGGCGCGAACATGGCCTTCCGGCGGACGCTGCTCGAGGCGGTCGGCGGCTTCGACCCGACGCTCGGCGCCGGTTCCCCCGCTCGCGGCGGTGAGGACCTGGCGATGTTCGTCGAGACCCTCTGGCGCGGCGGACGCATCGGCTTCGAGCCCCGCGCGGTCGTGCACCACCGGCACCGCCGGACCATCGCCGAGCTGCACGCGCAGCTGCACGGCAACGGGGTCGGGTTCGCGGCCCTGCTCTGCGCCCTGGTGGCCGGGGACCGACGGCACCTCGCCGTCCTCGCTCGGCTGGTGCCGCTCGCAGCGACGGCGAAGGCCCGGGCCGCGGCGGACGCGCTGTTCCGTGGGCGGGGCGCCGACCACCGGCAGGCGGCGACAGCGGCGGTCCCGGCTGTGCCGGACACGCGGGTGCCGAGCACGCCGGTGCCGCGGTCGCTGGCGGTGCACGAGCTCCGGGGCTTCCCCGCCGGCCCGTCGGCGTGGCTCCGGAGCCGTCGACGCTGGCGCCGGGTGGCGGCGGGACGCTCCGTCAGCGGATGATCCGGGGCGTCCGACCGCACGCGCCCGTAGGATCGAGCTCGTCCCGACGGCGGCGCGTCGGGCGCGAGGAGGACGCATGCTGCTGGGCACCGACACCACCCGCCGTGGCGTCCGTCCGACCGGCCGCACGGGGGCAACGGCCCCCGTGGCCACCGTGTCGCTGCTGCCCGTCGACGCGTCGAGCGCGACCGACACCGCCACGTGCGCGTGCGGCCACCAGCAGGACGCGCACGAGCACTACCGCCCCGGCTCGGACTGTGCACTCTGCGACTGTCCGCGCTTCCGGCGCCGGCGCTGACGGTCCGCGCCCCCGGCTCGAGCGCTGACGGCCCGCGCTCCCGGCCCGAGCGCTGACGGCCCGCGCTCCCGGCGCGAGCGCTGACGGAGCGACACCGAGGGGCCCGTGCGGGAAACCGCCGCATCCCCGCAGGCACCCCGGGGCTCCTTGTCCGGCGATCCGGGCCGGAGTTAGCGTCGCTGCCATGCCCACCCCCACCGCGGCACTCGCCTGCGTCGTCCTCGCCCACGAGGACCCGACACAGGTCCGCCGACTCGTCGCGGCACTCGACCCCTTCCCCGTGTTCCTGCACTGCGACGCCCGGACCCCCGACCGCGTGCACGCTGCGATGACCGAAGCCCTGCCGTCCCGTGTCCGCCTGCTCGACCGGCTGCGCACCGGGTGGGCGCGGTGGGAGAACGCCGAGGCGGAGATCGCCGGCTACCGGGCCGCCCTGGCCGAGACGGACGCGAGCCACATCGCGGTCCTGACGGGCAGCGACTACCCGCTCGCCACCGCGGACGAGATCCGTGCGGTGCTCGCGGCCCACCCCGGGCGCTCCTTCCTCGTCACGCACCCGCTGCCGCACCCGGACTGGCGGGGCGGAGGGTGGTCGCGGTTCCGCTACCGGCACTGGGCCTGGCGCAAGCACATGCTCCGGCTGCCGGTCCCGCGACGGCTGCCGCGGGACGTCGTCCTGACCGGTGGTTCGCAGATGAAGGTGGTCAGTCGGGAACACGTTCGCGCCGTCCTCGACGTCGTCGACCGCCGTCCGGACCTCGTGCACTTCTGGCGTCGCGCCTGGATCGCGGACGAGTCGTTCGTCCCGTCGGTCCTCGGATCCCCCGCGCTGGTGCCGGGCTTCGCCGAGGAGCACCTCGAGCACTCGCTCTGGTGGATCGGGTGGGACGGCACGCGGATGAAGAGCCCGCCGTGGCTCGGCACCCCGGACGCCGGGCGGCTGCTCGAACGCTGGACCGCGCCGTCCGAGCACCCGCCCTACCTGTTCGCCCGGAAGTTCTCGACGACCCGCAGCAGCGACCTGCTCGACCTCGTCGACGCGGCGGTCGGCCGGCGCGGACAGCGACCGGTCGGGGTCACCGCCCCGTGAGCGCTCCGTCCGACGCCCGGGACGCGACGCGGACGACGGCACGGCACGTCGCCGATGCTGCGCGCGACACCGGTACCGACACCGGCAGCACCGCCGTCCGCAGGGGCGCCTCGACGCTCTTCGGCCGCGGCATGCTCTACGTCGTCGTCTGGTCGATGCAGCTCGTCGTCAGCTCCCTCGTCTCCCCCGTCCTCGCGCACCTGCTGCCGCCCGCCGAGTTCGGCGTGCTCGCGTCCGCGATCGCGCTCTACCAGGCCCTCAGCGTGCTCGCCGTCGCCGGCCTCGACCAGGCGGCCGTGCTGCAGCGCGCCGAGGACGGCGACGACCGGAGGGCCCGTGGTCTCGTCTCGGTCGGCGCGGTCCTCGCGACCCTGGTCACGCTCGCCGCGCTCGGCTCGATCCCGGCGTGGGGTGACGCCGCCGGCTTCGTCGGAGCGCACCCGCTGCTGCTGGTCGCCGTGCTCTGGACCCTGCCGGCCGCGGTCGTGCAGACGGCACTGGCGCTGCTCGTGGCGCAGGACCGGATCCGTGTCTTCGCGGTGACGAGCCTGCTGTCCTCGGTCGGCGGGTCGATCATCGGCCTCGGCCTGCTCCTCCTCGTGCACGCCGACGCGACCACCTACGCCTGGGGCGGTGTCGTCGCCCAGGGCGTCGCGATGGTCATCGGCGTCGTCGCCGTCCGTCCGAGGATCCGCGGGCTGGTCGACCGTGCGACCACGGCCCGGGCGTTCCGTCTCGGCGTGCCGATCGCGCTGGGCAACCTGTCGTACTTCGTCCTGAACGCCGGGGACCGCATCATCGTGCAGCGTCTCCTCGGTCCCGACGAGGTGGCCCGCTACCAGATTGCCTACGTCGTCGGCTCGGCCGTCGTCCTGCTCCTGACCTTCACGAACAGCGCCTGGGCGCCGCACTTCGCCGCGCTCCGCGACGCCGCCGAGCGCCGACGCCTCGCGATGCACGCCCGTGACGAGCTCTACCTGCTCCTCGCGCCGGTGCTCCTCGCCGTGACGCTCGTGTCGCCGATCGCCCTCCCCGTGCTCGCGCCCGCGTCGTACCGCGTCGACGAGCTCTCCGTCGTGGTGTTCGTCGTCGCCCTGACCGCCTTCCCGGTGGTCGCGAGCGGCGCCA
>CAJYIG010000258.1 GCA_913774725.1 uncultured Curtobacterium sp.
CGCCGTGCGGGAGGCCTTCGGCGCGGCGGACGAGTCCGCGGTGGTCACGACCGCGGCTGGACGGGTGTCCCCGACGCTCGCAGCAACCGATCCGACGACCGCGCCGGCGGTTCCGACTCCCCCGAGCCAGACCACGGCTGCCACGGCGACCACGATCGTCGCCTTCGTCTTCGTCCTGAGCGCTGCCCACCGCATGTCGTCTGCCCCTTCCGGCGTTCCGACCAAGAGAATGACGACCTCTCACGATCGGTCGCGACCCCCACAACGGGGCGCCGCGTTGCTCGGACACGGCGCTCCTGTCCCGCCGTCCGGCCCTCCCCCGTCCCGCCGAGCGGGCCAGATCTGTCACGCTCGACGCCCCCGACCGACGGAATGCACCCGCTCGGCGTCCCACGGCCGGCGTTTCCTGCCCGTTCGGCGTCGGCGGGCTGCCGTTCGGCGTCGGCGGAGGACCGCTCGGCGGCGGTTGCGGAGGTCGTGGAGCGTCGACCGGGCGACTCCGGGCACGATGGAGGGGTGACGGCGTACCTCGGGGTGGACCTGGCGTGGGGGCTCGGCAGCGACCGGAAGCCCGCCAACGAGACCGGACTCGTCGCGATGGACGGCGACGGCACCATCACCGACGCCGGGTGGGCCCGCGGGGTCGACGCCGTGACGGACTGGATCACCGCACACCTCGGTCCCCGGACCCTGATCGCGGTCGACGCCTCCCTCGTGGTGACGAACCCCACCGGCATCCGCGAGGCCGAACGGCAGGTCGGACAGCGCTACGGCCGGTGGAAGGTCGCGGCGAACCCGACGAACCTGGCCTCCGCGGCGAGCGCCGGTGCCCGGCTGCTCGACCGGCTGACGACGCTCGGCGTCGGGTACGTGTCCTCGACGGCGGCGATGCGGGAGCGCACCGGACCGGCGGCGTTCGAGTGCTACCCGTACACGACGCTCGTGGGCATCGAGGAGCTCGGCTACGACGAGGAACGTCCGCGGTACAAGCGCCTCGACCTGAAGCTCCCCGCCGCGGTCGCCCGGCAGCGGCGCGCCGAGGCCTTCGACGACCTCGTGCACCGACTGCGCACGACCCCGCTCGACCCGCCGCTGCTGCTCGATGCGCACCCGCTGACGGCCGGGCTCGCCGACCCCTCGGTGCTGCACGGACCGACGCACAAGCACCGGGAGGACCTGCTCGACGGCGCCCTGTGTGCGTGGACCGCCGCGTTCTGGGAGCGGCACGGCGACGGACGGGTGCAGGTGCTGGGAGGCGATCCGGGCCTCCCGTCCGACCCGCCGGACGAGGCGGGCCGCCACCCCGTCGTGGTGGCGCCCGCCCGTGGGTCCCAGCGGCGGCCGCGCGGCTAGGCTCGACGCCGTGAGCACCACGACCGAACCCCTGCGCATCGGGCTGGTGTCGCTGCACACCTCCCCCGGCGACGAGCCCGGCTCCGGCGAGGTCGGCGGCATGAACGTCGTCGTCCGGCACCAGGCCGAGGCCCTGGCCGACCGCGGCCACCAGGTCGAGATCATCACGCGGCGCTCGTCGCCGACCCAGCCGGACAGCGTGTCGCTCGTGCCGGGCGTGTGCCTGCGGTTCCTGTCCGCCGGTCCCGCGGAGCCGGTGCCGAAGGGCGAGCACGACGCGTTCATCGAGCCGTTCCGGGCGGGTCTCGAGGAGCTCGGCCCGTACGACGTGCTGCACTCGCACCACTGGTTCTCCGGCGTGGCCGCGCTGCCCGTGGCCCGCGAGCGGGGCATCCCGCACGTGCAGTCCTTCCACTCCATCGCCGCCGAGTCGGACACACCGCTGTCCGAGGGCGAGCGCCCCGAGTCCGCCGGCCGTCCCGCGGGTGAGCGCATGCTGGCGCGCGAGTCCGACGCCGTGGTCGTGGTGTCGTCGGCCGAGGCGGCGACCGTCCGCACCCGCCTGGGCGGGGACGAGTCGCGCACCTGGATCGTGCCGCCGGGCGTCGACGGGTCCGTCTTCCGCCCCGCCGGCGCGGGTGCGCGCCGCGCCGAGACGCCCTACGTCGTCGCGGCAGCACGTGTGCAGCCACTCAAGGGGCTCGACCTGGCGATCGAGGCGGTCGCGGGCATCGGCCGGGAGGCCCGCCCCACCCTCGTCATCGCGGGCGACGCCTCGAGCGAGGCGGGCGACTACGTGGACGAACTGCGTCGGCTCGCCGCCGCGCACGGCATCGCCGACCGCGTGACGTTCGTCGGTCCGCAGTCGCGTGCCGACCTGGCCTTCCTGTTCCGTGGCGCAGCGGCGGTGCTCGTGCCGTCGCACTCGGAGACGTACGGACTCGTGGCGCTCGAGGGCTCCGCGTCCGGGGTGCCCGTCGTGGCCGCGGCTGCCGGTGGACTGCGCGAGGCCGTGGTCGACGGGGAGACCGGGGTCGTGCTCGAGTCGCGGGACCCGGGCGACTGGGCCGCCGAGATCGAGCGGATCCTGACCGACGACTCCTACGCCGCCGGGCTCGCCGCCGCAGGCCGTGAGCACGCCGAGCGACTGAGCTGGGAGCGTTCGGCCGCAGGACTCGAGGACGTCTACCGCCGGGTGCTCGGACGCTCGTGACGGCGCTCGTGACGGCGTTCGACCTCGACCCCTTCTGGGCCGCGCTCGACGCCGTCCCCGTGGCCGACGACGCCGAGGCGCTCTACGCGACCGACACCGCCGAGGGACGACTCCGCCGGGCGAACCTGTCCGCCTACCTCTCCCACGTCGGCGCCTCAGCCGACACCGTGCTCGTCGCCGAGGCCCCGGGCTGGCGCGGCATGACGAACACGGGCATCCCGTTCACGAGCATGCGGGAGCTCGGCACGCTCGGGTTCGACGTGCTCGTGCCGCCGGAGCCGACCGCGCCGTGGGAGGCCTCGTCGCGGGTCGTGCACGCGGCGCTGCAGGACTGGTCCGGGCCGCTCCCCCTGGCGTGGGCGATCTTCCCGCACCACCCGTTCGTCGCCGGCGACCGGCTGACGAACCGGACGCCGCGGCCGGCCGAGGTGCGCTCGGGTGCCCCGGTCGCGCTCGCGCTGCTCGAGGCACTGCGTGCGGTTCGTGGCTCCGGGCACCCGGTGCGGGTCGTCGCCGTCGGGAGGAAGGCGCAGGGTGCGCTCGCGCTGGCGGGGATCGACGCCGTGGCGGTGCGGCACCCGGCGCAGGGCGGCGCCGCGCAGTTCACGGAGCAGGTGCGGGCGCTGCGGCGGTAGTGCGGGGCGGCCGGGTCGATGGTGCGGGCGCTGCAGGCATCGTGCGAATCAGGCGACGATCTCGCTGTCGTACGACGTCGGCGATGTCGTCCGAGCCCACGCGGCGAGCAGCACACGGCTCAGGCGACGATCTCGCTGTCGTACGACGTCGGCGATGTCGTCCGCGCCCGCGCGGCGGGCACCGCAGTCGCCCCCGTCCGGGCGCGCCGGCGTCAGGCCGAGCGGACCTCGACACCCTTCGCAGCGAGACGCTCGGTCACGTGCGCGGGCAGCGGTGCGGCGGCGTACACGGTCGTCAGCGCCGGGAGGTCGAGCACGTCGTCCCAGTTCTGCGGGTCGTACCGGTCGTCGGAACCGTCCCAGCCGGGGTGGACGTCCTGCAGCACCTCGAGGTCGGAGTCGACGGTGAGTTCCGTCACCAGCGCCAGGTGCGACGGCAGCAGGTCGAGGTCGTCGTAGTACTCGCGGGCACGGTCGTCCTGCCCCTCGACGTCGAGGTCCTCGCCGGCGTCCTCGTCCGCGTCACCGTCGTAGGGCTCGAGCACGTCGAGGTCGTAGCACAGGACGTCCAGCACGAGCAGCTTGGCGTTGAAGTCGGCGAACTCGACGGGTTCTTCGGTGATGTCGGCATCGTCGTACATGTCCCGGAGCGTAGCGATCGGCACCCGAGAGCGGCCGCGTGATCCAGGCAACGTGCGTGTTGCAGGCAGCGGCGATCTTCCTGTGAGAGTAGACAGAGTGCCATCCCTCGGGAAAGGCTGACGTATGACCACCACCAAGTCGGACGTGACGCAGCAGGAGCAACCCACGCTGAAGCGCGTCATCGGCCCCAAGCTGCTGCTGCTCTTCATCGTCGGCGACATCCTCGGCACGGGTGTCTACGCGTTGACCGGTCAGGTCGCCGCAGAGGTCGGCGGTGCCGCGTGGCTCCCCTTCCTCATCGCGTTCGCGGTCGCCCTGCTCACCGCGTTCTCGTACCTGGAGCTCGTGACCAAGTACCCGCAGACCGCGGGCGCCGCCCTCTACGTCCACAAGGCGTTCGGCATCCACTTCGTCACCTTCATCGTCACGTTCATCGTGATGTGCTCGGGCATCACGTCGGCGAGCACGGCGTCGCGGGCCTTCGCGGCGAACCTCGGCGCGGGCTTCGGTCTCGAGCTGCCGAACGGCGTCGTGATGCTCATCGCGATGGGCTTCATGCTCGCGGTGATGGCGGTCAACTTCCGGGGTGTCAGCGAGAGCGTCAAGACGAACGTCGTGCTCACGCTGGTGGAGCTGTCCGGTCTCGTGATGGTGATCCTCATCGGGTTCTGGGCGATCGCCGGCGGCAACGCGGACTTCTCACGCGTGGTGATGTTCGACACCCCCGAGGACAAGACCCTGCTGCTGTCGGTGTCCACCGCGACCTCCCTCGCGTTCTTCGCGATGGTCGGCTTCGAGGACTCGGTGAACATGGCCGAGGAGACCAAGGACCCGTCGAGGATCTTCCCGAAGGTGATGCTCACCGGCCTGGGCATCACGGCCGTCATCTACGTGCTCGTGTCGATCTGCGCCGTCGCCGTCGTGCCGATCGGTGAGCTCGCCGGCAACGAGACCCCGCTCGTCACGGTCGTGCAGACCGCGGCACCGGACTTCCCCATCGCCGACCTGCTGCCGTTCATCTCGATGTTCGCGGTCGCCAACACGGCGCTGATCAACATGATGATGGCGTCCCGACTGCTGTACGGCATGAGCAAGCAGGGCGTGCTGCCCGGGTTCCTGTCGCGGGTCTCGCCGGCCCGTCGCACCCCCTCGACCGCGATCGTCTTCACCACCCTCATCTCGCTCCTGCTCATCGGGTGGGTCTCGCTCGACCCGGACTCCCCCATCGTCGTGGTCCTCGGCGGGACGACGTCGCTGCTCCTGCTCTCGGTCTTCGCGGTCGTGAACCTGTCGGTGCTCGTGCTCCGTCGCGATCACGTCGGGCACGAGCACTTCCGGGCCGGCGTCGTGATCCCGGTGATCGGTGTCGTCACCTGTCTGTGGCTGGTGCTGCCGTTCTCGTCCGGTCGTGACCCGCAGCAGTACCAGATCGCCGGCGCGCTCCTCGGCCTCGGCGTCCTGCTCTGGCTCCTCACCTGGTTCACGCACGGGCGCAAGCAGACCGAGAAGGCGCCGACCGGCCTCGTCACCGAGCCGACCGCGGTCATCCGACCGGGGACCGGACACCGGCACCACGAGGACGGGGACCACACCGAGCGCGTCGACGGCGTGGACGGCGCCGAGCGCATCGACGGTCACCGCAACGGCCAGCACGACCGGCGGCGTGACGACCGGCGGGACGGCTGATGGACGCGAGCGAGATCATCTTCGCGATCTCCATCGGGACGATCGTCCTGATCTCGCTGTCGATGGCCTTCCGCGACGGGCGGAAGCGCGACTGAGCAGCTGACGCGCGGGCCGACGTGCGGGCAGCCGGATGCAGGCGGGCAGCGGCCCCCGGCGACGACACCCCCGATCGGGCGGCTGC
>CAJYIG010000259.1 GCA_913774725.1 uncultured Curtobacterium sp.
TACCGGTCGCCGGCTGACCCCGCCGGGGCCCCGGCGGCTGCGTGTCGACGTGCCCGGCCCGCACCCCGGACGGGGGTGGACCGCATCGTTCACCTGCCGGAAACCTGTGCGACCCCGCAGGTGGCTAGCGTGACGAGGTCCCCCTCCTCCTGCCGAAGGTCAGCATGCCCAACCTCCTGCGGCGCACCGTGCTGTGCGCCACGGTGGCAGCGACGCTCGTCGCCGCCCCCCTCGTCTCCGTCACCACCGCCGTCGCGAACCCCGCGGGTACCGGCCTCGTCATCTCCGAGGCCTACCTGAAGGGCGGCAGCGCGAACGCCTTCTACAAGGAGAAGTTCGTCGAGATCGCGAACCCGACCGCGACGCCGGTGTCGCTCACCGGCTGGTCGCTCCAGTACCGCGCCGCCGGCAGCACCGGGAACTTCTCGGTGAGCGCCCTCGACGGCACGGTGCCCGCGAACGGCACCTTCCTCGTGTCCATGGCGGGCAACGGCGGCGCGAACGCCGTCGGCGCCGCCCTGCCGACCGCCGACGACACCGCCTCCCTCAACCCGTCCGGCACCACCGGGACCCTCGCGCTCTCGGACGGCACCGGGCCGCTGGCGCTCCCGGCGGGTCCGGTCGCGACCGGGACGCCCGGCGTCGTCGACCTGCTCGGCTACGGCGGGTCGAACACGTACGAGGGCGCCGTCCGCACGGTGACCGGCGGGAACAGCGAGCCGAACGGCCTGACCCGGACCGGGACGACGGACACCGACGTCAACGGTGCCGACTTCTCGGTGACCACGACCCTGACGCCGACGAACGCCGCGGGCGACACCGGGAGCGGCACCCCGACCGACCCCGAGCCGACCGACCCGGGCACGCCGACGGGTCCCGCCGAGACGGTCACGATCGCGCAGCTGCAGGGCACCGGCACGGCGTCGCCGTACGTCGGGAAGCGCGTCGTCACAGAGGGTGTCGTCACCGCGGTCTACGCCACCGGCGGCCTGAACGGCTACACGGTCCAGACCGCCGGCACCGGCGGCGCGGTCGACCTCGCCACCCACACCTCCTCGGACGCGGTGTTCGTGTACTCCGCCGCGACCGCGGGCAGCGTCGCGATCGGCGATGCCGTGCGGCTCACGGGGACGGTGTCCGAGTTCAACGGCCTCACCGAGCTCGAGGTGGCCTCGACCGCCGACGTCGAGCGGCTCCCTGCAGCGGGCGTCGTGCAGCCGGTCCCCGCCACGCTGACCCTGCCGCGCACCGACGCCGAGCGCGAGTCGCTCGAGAGCATGCTCATCGCACCGCAGGGCGACTACACGGTCGCCGACAACTACACGACGAACCAGTACGGCGAGATCACCCTGGCCGCCGGGTCGGGGCGCCTGATCCAGCCGACCGAGGTCGCCCGCCCGGGCAGCCCCGAGGCCGCCGCGGTCGCCGCCGACAACGCCGCGCGCAAGGTCGTGCTCGACGACGGCGCCAGCACGAACTTCCTCAGCGCCGCGAACCAGTCGATCCCGGTGTCCTGGCTCACCCAGGGCCCGGTCACGGTCGGCGCCGCCGCGACCTTCACGGAGCCGGTCGTCCTCGACTACCGCAACGCCGCCTGGAAGTTCCAGCCGACCGCGCCGATCACGGGTGCGACCCCGGCTGCCGACCTGCCCGCGTCCTTCTCGGACGTCCGCACCGCGGCGCCCGAGGAGGTCGGCGGCGACCTCAAGCTCGCCGGCTTCAACGTGCTCAACTACTTCCCGACCACGGGCGACCAGCTCGCCGGCTGCACGTACTACACCGACCGCGACGGCGATCCCGTGACCGTCCGCGGCGGCTGCGACGCCCGCGGTGCCGCGAACGCCGACGACCTCGCCCGCCAGCAGGTGAAGATCGTGAAGGCGATCAACGCCCTCGGTGCCGACGTCGTCTCGCTCGAGGAGATCGAGAACTCGGCGCGCTTCGGGAAGGACCGCGACGCGGCCGTCGGCACCCTCGTCGCCGCGCTGAACGCCGCTGCCGGTCAGGACACCTGGGCCTACGTGCCGTCCCCGGCGGTGCTGCCCGCGACCGAGGACGTCATCCGCCTCGCGCTCATCTACAAGAAGGGCCGCGTCGCGCCGGTCGGCGAGTCGACCATCCTCGACGACCCGGCCTTCGTGAACGCCCGTCAGCCCGTCGCCGACGCCTTCCGCCCGGTCGGTGGGAGCGCGGAGGACGACTTCCTCGTCATCGCGAACCACTTCAAGTCGAAGGGCTCCGGTTCGGGCGAGAACGCCGACCAGGGTGACGGCCAGGGCGCGTCGAACGCCGACCGTGTGCGCCAGGCACGGGCGCTCGCCGGGTTCTCGACGACCGAGCAGGCGAAGTACGGCACCGACAAGGTGTTCATGCTCGGCGACTTCAACGCCTACAGCGAGGAGGACCCGATGGTCGTCCTGCGCGACGCGGGCTACACCGACCTCGGCCCGGCGGAGGACCCCACCGAGTACTCCTACGTGTTCAGCGGGCTGAGCGGCTCGCTCGACCACGTGCTGGCGTCCCCGGCCGCCCTGGCGACGGTGACCGGTGTGGACATCTGGAACATCAACTCGACCGAGTCGGTGGGTCTGGAGTACAGCCGCTACGACTACAACGTCACGGACCTGTACCGCGACGACGTGTACCGCGCCAGCGACCACGACCCGATCCTGGTCGGCTTCGACACCGCCGCCGCCGCCGAGACCCCTGCTCCGGGCGACGGCGGGACGACGGCTCCGGTTCCGTCCCCGGCTCCCTCCGCGGGCGTCGGCGCGGGACAGACCACCGTCACGCTGGGAGCAGCACCGATCGCCGGGGCGGACCGTGACGGCCGGCTGGCCTCCACCGGCGCCGAGCTGACCGGCGGTCTCGTCGCCGCGCTGCTCCTGCTCGCGACCGGTACCGGCCTGGTCGTGGCACGACGCCGGCGGGCGGCACGCACGGACTGACCCTCGAGCCGCCACCGGATCAGCGACATCGCACCCGTCGATCGACGGGTGCGATGTCGCGTTCCGCGGGTCGTCGATCCCGCTGGGCGTTCGACAATGCGAGCCGCGTCGGGTAGGCTCTCACCTTGGTCTGCGCGCCCCGTGCGCCGGACAGTCAGATGAGCCCTCCACCGGGCAGTTCCACGAGCATCGCCCGCGGAACACCCACCGGAGCGGGATTCACGGACTCCTCACCTCGACACGAAAGCAGCACACCTGTGACTCGCACGTTCTCCCCGAAGCCCGCAGACGTCCAGCACGACTGGATCGTCATCGACGCGACCGACGTCGTCCTCGGCCGTCTCGCCACGCACGCTGCGGCGCTCCTGCGCGGCAAGCACAAGGCCACCTTCGCCCAGCACATGGACATGGGTGACCACGTCATCATCATCAACGCGGACAAGGTCGCCCTCACCGGCTCCAAGCTCGCCAAGAAGGTCTACTACCGTCACTCGGGCTACCCGGGCGGCCTCACGGCGACCTCCTACCCGGAGATGCTCGAGAAGCACCCGACCCGCGCCGTCGAGAAGGCGATCCGCGGCATGCTGCCGAAGAACACCCTCGGCCGTGAGCAGCTCAAGAAGCTGAAGGTCTACGCCGGCGCGGAGCACCCGCACGCCGCGCAGCAGCCCAAGGCGTACACCTTCGACCAGGTCGCGCAGTAACGACGGCCACGACGACTTCAAGGACTGATAACACTCATGGCTCAGATCGCTGACTCCCTCGACCAGACCCCGGAGAGCTTCACCACCGAGAGCGCCCCGGCGTCCTCGGAGACCGCTCCCCGCCAGATCCTCAACGTCTCGGGCGGTGCCGTCGGGCGCCGCAAGGAGGCCATCGCCCGCGTGCGCCTCGTCCCCGGTGGCGGCTCGTTCACGGTCAACGGCCGCACGCTCGAGGACTACTTCCCGAACAAGCTGCACCAGCAGCTGATCAACGACCCGTTCAAGGTGCTCGAGCTCCTCGGCGCCTACGACGTCGTCGCCCGCATCACCGGTGGTGGCCCCTCGGGTCAGGCCGGTGCGCTCCGCCTCGCGATCGCGCGTGCGCTGAACGAGATCGACCGCGAGAACAACCGCGCCACCCTGAAGAAGGCCGGCTTCCTCACCCGCGACGCCCGCGTCATCGAGCGCAAGAAGGCCGGTCTCAAGAAGGCCCGCAAGGCGTCGCAGTTCTCGAAGCGCTAGTCGCTCGACGAACCCGATCGCCATGCCGCGTCTGTTCGGTACCGACGGTGTTCGTGGACTCGCCAACGGCGAGCTGACGGCCGCGCTGGCACTGGGTCTCGCCCAGGCCAGCGCGGCCGTGCTCACGCACGGACACCATGCGGACGCCCGCCGGGCGTCCGGTCGACCGCGCCCCCGCGCGGTCCTGGCGCGCGACCCGCGCGTCTCCGGCGAGTTCCTGGGTGCCGCCGTCGCGGCCGGTCTCGCCTCCGCCGGCGTCGACGTGCTCGACGCCGGGGTCATCCCCACCCCCGCTGCGGCGTTCCTCGTCGCGGACATCGACGCCGACTTCGGCGTGATGATCTCCGCGTCGCACAACCCGGCGCCCGACAACGGGATCAAGTTCTTCGCCACGGGCGGCCGCAAGCTCCCGGACGAGGTCGAGGACCGCATCGAAGCGGCCATGCACGACCAGTCCGCGCCGACGCCGACCGGCGCCGAGGTCGGTCGGATCACCCGGTTCGCCGATGCCGAGGACCGCTACGTCGTGCACCTGCTCGGCACGCTGCCGCACCGGCTCGACGGGATCCACGTCGTGCTCGACTGCGCGAACGGTGCCGCCGCGGGCGTCTCGCCCGAGGTGTTCGTCAACGCCGGTGCCCGGGTCACGCTGATCGGTGCCGACCCGGACGGCATGAACATCAACGACGGTGTCGGGTCCACGCACATCGACAACCTCGCGCGAGCCGTCCTCGAGCACGGCGCCGACGTGGGCATCGCGCACGACGGTGACGCCGACCGGTGCCTCGCGGTGGACGCCGCCGGTAACGCGATCGACGGCGACCAGATCATGGCGATCCTCGCGCTGTCGCTCAAGGAGCGCGGGCGTCTCGCCTCGGACACGCTCGTCGCCACCGTGATGTCGAACCTCGGGCTCACGCGCGCGATGGCGG
>CAJYIG010000260.1 GCA_913774725.1 uncultured Curtobacterium sp.
CGTTCTGGAACGGCATGTCGGACTCGTTCCTGGGGCTGCTCGGTCGGTACCAGTGGCCGCTCTCCCCCGTGATCGTCGACACCGCCACGGTGGTCGCGCTCGCCGCCCTCGTGTGGGCCGGAGCGAGCCGGCGCGTCGACCGACGCACGATGCTCGTGGTCGGTCTGTTCCCGGTCACCGTCCTCGTCGTCGTCCTCGCCCGGGACTGGGCGACCTACGTCGGGCACCTCGGGATCACCGTGACGCAGGGCCGGTTCCTGTTCCCGGCGGTCGCCGCCCTGCTGGTCGTGGAGGCGATCGCCTGGCGAGGCCTGGTGGTCCGGCGAACGGTCCGGGTCCGTCTGGCCCGAGCCGTCCTGCTGGTCGCCCCGGTCGTGGCCGTCGCCGCGCTCGGCCTGCTCTACTCGGCGTCCTTCGAGGGCCTCCAGTTCCGTGTCTCCGCGGCGGGCCGACAGGCGCTCTGGACCTCGCTGCCGGCCGGCCGTGGCGCCCTGGCGGTGCTCGCGGGCCTCCTGGCCGTCGTGGGGCTCCCCACCGCGGTCGCCCTGTGGCGCTGGTTCGGTCGCGACGACACCGTCCGGACCGTGCCCGCTAGACTGCCCGCCGACCGTCGAACCGATCACTGAAGGAACAACGCGTGAAGATCCTCGTCACCGGAGGAGCCGGCTTCATCGGCTCGAACTTCGTCCGCCGTACGCTGCAGGACGCCTACCCCGGCCTGGAAGGCGCCGACGTCGTCGTCTACGACGCGCTGACCTACTCGGGCAACCTCGAGAACCTCGCGCCCGTCGCGGACTCCCCCCGCTACTCCTTCGTGCAGGGCGACATCACCGACGCCGCGAAGCTCGACGAGGTCGTCCCCGGCGTCGACGCGATCGTGCACTTCGCCGCCGAGTCCCACGTCGACCGCTCGGTCCGCGACTCCGGCATCTTCGTCGAGACGAACGTCGTCGGCACCCAGCGCCTGCTGGACGCCGCACTCCGCCACGGCACGGAGCGCTTCGTGCACGTGTCCACCGACGAGGTGTACGGCTCCATCAGCGAGGGCTCGTGGGCCGAGGACCGCCCGCTCGAGCCGAACTCGCCGTACTCGGCGTCGAAGGCGGGCAGCGACCTGCTCGCCCGCAGCTACCACCGCACGCACGGTCTGGACCTCTCGATCACGCGCTGCTCGAACAACTACGGGCCGTACCACTTCCCCGAGAAGGTCATCCCGCTGTTCGTCACGAACCTCATCGACGACCGCCACGTCCCGCTCTACGGCGAGGGCAACAACATCCGCGACTGGCTGCACGTCGACGACCACACGCGCGGCATCGCCATGGTGCTCGTGAAGGGCCGAGCGGGCGAGATCTACAACATCGGTGGCGGCACCGAGCTCACCAACAAGGAGCTCACCGGCATGCTGCTCGAGGCGACCGGCAAGGACTGGTCGTACGTCGACCGCGTCCAGGACCGCCTCGGCCACGACCTGCGGTACTCCGTGGACATCTCGAAGATCCAGGCCGAGCTCGGCTACGAGCCGCAGGTCCCGTTCGAGCAGGGTCTGGCCGACGTCGTGCAGTGGTACCGCGACAACCGCGCCTGGTGGGAGCCCCTCAAGGAGCGCGCGGCCCTCGCATGACCCGCTACCTGATCACCGGCGCGGCCGGCATGCTCGGCCAGGACCTCCAGCAGGCCCTCGCCGGTCGTGACGTCACCGCGCTCTCCCGCGCCGAGCTGGACATCACCGATCCGGAGGCGGTCACCGCGGCGGTCGCCGGCCACGACGTCGTCATCAACACCGCCGCCTACACCAAGGTGGACGACGCGGAGTCGGACGAGGCGGCCGCACACGCGGTGAACGCCCGCGGGCCCGAGGTCCTCGCCACGGCGACCGTCGCTGCGGGCGCGCGGCTCGTGCACGTGTCGACCGACTACGTCTTCGACGGCAACGGGACGTCGCCGTACGCCGAGGACGAGCCGACCGACCCGATCGGCGCCTACGGTCGCACCAAGGCGGCCGGCGAGGCCGCGGTCCGGCGGATCGCGCCGGACTCGTCGTACATCGTGCGGACCGCGTGGCTCTACGGCGCGGGTGGCCCGAACTTCGCGAAGACGATGATCCGGCTCGCCGGGTCGCACGACACCGTCAGCGTGGTCACGGACCAGGTCGGGCAACCGACGTGGACGGGCGACCTCGCCCGACAGATCGTCGCGATGCTCGACGCCGACGCACCGGCCGGCACCTACCACGGCACGAACGCCGGCCAGGGGTCGTGGCTCGACTTCACGAAGGCGATCTACACCGAGGTCGGGCTCGACCCGGAGCGGGTCCTGCCGACGGACAGCTCGGCGTTCGTCCGTCCTGCGCCGCGTCCCGCCTACAGCGTGCTCGGGCACGACGCCTGGCTGCGCGCCGGCATCGCACCGATGCGCGACTGGCGCGAAGCGCTCCACGCGGCGGCGGAGGCCGGTGTCCTCGACGCCTGAGCCGGCCGCCGGTGGGACCCCGGGACGCCGTGCCCGGATCCTCACCGCGGTGAAGTGGAGCGCGGCCGCACTCGCGGTCGCGCTCCTCGTCGTCGGGGTCGTCCGACAGTGGGACGCCGTCGCCCGTGCCGTCGCCGGGCTCTCCGTCGGGGCCGTGGCGATCGCCCTCGCCGCGACCGCCGTCGCCCTGGTGGCCAACATGGCGTCCTGGCGCGCGATGACCACGGCGACCGGGACACGGCTGCCCGTGACCGCGGCGTCGTCGGTGTTCTTCGTCGGGCAGCTCGGCAAGTACCTTCCCGGCGGGGTCTGGTCGATCGCCGCCCAGGCGGAACTGGGCCGAGCGTACGGTCTCCCCCGCGCGACGAGCGCGGTCGCTGCGCTCGCGTCCATGGTCGTCAGCATGGTCACGGCCGCCCTGGTGGGCATCGTCGGGTTGCTCGTCGGGGCCCCCGACGGTCTCACGACGTTCTGGTGGCTCGCGATCGTGGCGGTGGTCGGCCTCGCCACCCTGGCACCACCGGTGCTCACGCGGCTGATCGTGCTCGCGATGCGGCTGCTCCGTCGTCCACCGCAGGTCGTCGCGCTCACCTGGAGCGGGACCCTCGCATCGGTGGGGTGGTCGACGGCGATGTGGCTCGCCTACGGCCTGCAGGCGACGACGATCCTGCGCGCGTTCGGTGCGGACGGCCCGACGGTGCCCCCGCTCGCCACCGGTGCGTACGCCGTCGCCTGGCTGGTCGGGTTCCTGGTCGTCGTCGCCCCGGCCGGCCTCGGAGCGCGCGAGGGCGTCCTCGTCCTGCTCCTCGGCCCCGTCGCCGGCGTGCCCGGCGCCCTGGCCCTCGCGGTGGTCAGTCGCGCGATGATGACCCTCGGCGACGTCGTCCTCGCCGCCGTCGGAGCGGCCCTGGCGGTCCGACACCGTCGTCGCGGCGGTCGTCGCAGCGGACGCGGCGGCGCAGCGGGATCTCCCGAGCGCCCCTGGTAGTGTCACGCCGGTACTGCGCGCAGTGCCGCACCACCGACCCGAGGAGCCCGACCGCATGACCACTCTCCGCGTCGTCGTGGACCAGGTGATCGCGCCCGTCCCGGGTGGGATCGGCCGCTACGCGGAGGAGCTCACCCGGAAGCTCGTCGACACGGCGCCCGCTGGCTGCGACGTGGAGGGCATCGTCTCCGCCGCTCCGCGCGCCGACGTCGACCACCTGCGCACGCTGCTCCCGGGGCTCGCCGGCATCGACCGCCTCGCCCTGCCCCGGCGTGAGCTCGCCGTGGCGTGGCAGGGCGGCCTCGCGCACGGCGCATCGCGCGGCATGGTGCACGCGCCGAGCGTGCTCGCACCCCTCGTCAAGCACGACCGGTTCCAAGAGCCGGGGCGGCAGACCGTCGTGACGGTGCACGACACCGTCCCGTGGACCCACCCCGAGACCCTGACGCCGCGCGGTGTGCACTTCCACCGGGCCATGGTGAAGCGTGCGTGGAAGCACGCAGACGCCGTCGTCGTCCCGACCCACGCGGTCGCGGGACAGCTCGACGAGATCCACCGCTTCGGCGACCGGCTGCGGGTGATCGGTGGCGCCCCGACCGGTCGCCTCCGGGTCCCCGTCGACGCCGACCACCGCGCCGAGCGCCTGGGGCTCCCCCCGCGCTACGTGCTCGCCGTGGGGACGCTCGAACCCCGGAAGGGGCTCCGTCACCTCATCGAGGCGATGGCGCACCCCGACGCGCCGCAGGACGTCCCGCTGGTCATCGCCGGGCCGGACGGCTGGGGCGACGTCGACGTCTTCGGGACCGCCGAACGTGCGGGGCTCTCGGCCGAGCGGGTCAAGGTGCTGGGCCGCGTCGACGACGCCGACCTCGCGGTCGTGTACGACCGAGCGACGGTGTTCGTCTTCCCGAGCCTCGCCGAGGGGTTCGGTCTGCCGGTGATCGAGGCGATGAGCCTCGGCACCCCCGTGATCCACTCGGACGACGCCGCGGTCAGCGAGGTCGCTGCGGACGCCGGTGTCGTCGTGGCGCGGGACCCGCGGGACTCGTACCCCGAGCGTCTCGCCCAGGCGGTCTACCAGGTGACCGCCGATCCGCTGCTCGCCGGCCAACTCGCCGTCGCCGGTCCGGACCGCGCCCGGATGTTCGACTGGCGCGACTCGGCACTCGAGACCTGGCAGCTGCACGCCGACCTCTGAGCCACAGGAGCAACAGCCACCCGGACGGTCACGGTCGTGCACCGATGCGCCGACCCACCGACGTGCACGCGGCGCAGCCCCGGGACGACTGCCATCATCGACCCATGTCGCGTCGTCCCGCTCCGGTCCTCATCGCCTCGATCGCCCTCGCCGTCGGTCTCACGACGACCCTGGCTGCGTGCTCCGGCGAGGACACCGGCCCGGACGCCTCCCGTACCCCGTCCGGTCCCTCGTCGAGCAGCAGCGCGAGCGGCGGCACGGGTGACGACGGCACCGTCCCGACCGACGACGGCACCGCGAGCGGCACCGGCAACGGCAGTGGCGTCGACCAGCCGGAGGACGTCGACTTCGGCAACATCGCCGCGCAGGGCACCGCCGCCGCCGGCGGCGGCACCGTCGTCTCGATCGCCGGCTCCGGCGACTCGTGGACGGTCGTCGTCGCAGGACCGGACGGCTCCCAGACGCAGTCCGTCGTGTCGGCGACCCTGGACCGCGTGACGTCCGGTCCGTTCCCCGAGCAGGTGGACGCAGCGACCCAGGCCACCACGACCGCGCGGACCGCTGCGCTGCAGACCACCGCGGCGAGCGCCGCTGCCGCAGCGATGACGGCGGTCGGAGGCGGGCAGCTCGCGTCCCTCGTCCTCGGTGGCACGTCCTCCGCG
>CAJYIG010000261.1 GCA_913774725.1 uncultured Curtobacterium sp.
GGTTCTGCGCGAAGTCCTGGTCGACGGTGTCGCGCGTGACGAGGGTGTAGAAGGACGCGGGCAGGCCGTCCTTGTTCGGGCGGAGCAGGCGGCCGAGGCGCTGCGCCTCCTCTTGTCGCGACCCGAACGAGCCGGACACCTGGATGGCGACCGTCGCGTCGGGGAGGTCGACCGAGAAGTTCGCCACCTTCGACACCACGAGCACGTCGATCGAGCCCTCGCGGAAGGCCTGGAACAGCCGCTCCCGCTCGTCCACCGGGGTCGAGCCGGTGATCTCGGCGGCGTCGAGTGACGCGGCGAGGTCGTCGAGCTGGTCGATGTACTGCCCGATGACGAGGATCTGCTCGCCGTGGTGCTTCTCGATGAGCTCCCGCACGACCGGGGTCTTCGCGGGCGAGGTCGCCGCCATCCGGTAGCGCTCGTCGTCGCCCGACGCCGCGTACTCGAGGCGGTCCTGGTGCGGCAGGTCGATCCGGACCTCGTAGCAGGCGGCGGGGGAGATGTACCCCTGCGCCTCGATCTCCTTCCACGGGGCGTCGTAGCGCTTCGGACCGATCAGCGAGAACACGTCGCTCTCGCGGCCGTCCTCGCGCACCAGGGTGGCCGTGAGCCCGAGACGTCGGCGGGCCTGCAGGTCGGCGGTGAGCTTGAACACCGGCGCGGGGAGCAGGTGGACCTCGTCGTAGACGATGAGCCCCCAGTCGAGGGCGTCGAGCAGCGACAGGTGCGTGTACTCGCCCTTCCGTCGCGCGGTCAGGATCTGGTACGTCGCGATCGTCACCGGCCGGATCTCCTTCGAGGTGCCGGAGTACTCGCCGATGTCCTCGGGGTTGAGCGTGGTCCGGCGGAGCAGCTCGTCGCGCCACTGCCGTGCGGAGACGGTGTTCGTCACGAGGATGAGCGTGGTCGCCTTGACGGTCGCCATCGCCCCGGCGCCGACGAGGGTCTTGCCGGCGCCACAGGGCAGCACCACCACTCCGGAGCCCTGCGCGAAGAAGGTGTCGACGGCCTGCTCCTGGTACGGACGCATGTGCCACGACGCCGTGTCGAGGTCGATCGGGTGCGGCTGACCCGGCGTGTAGCCCGCCAGGTCCTCCGCCGGCCAGCCGAGCTTCACGAGCTCCTGCTTGACCTGGCCCCGCGCCCACGGCTGCAGCTCGATCTCCGAGGGGGAGCGCTGGTCGCCGAGCAGGGGCTTGATGCGCTTCGACCGGGTCACCTCGGCCAGCACCGACGGGTCCTCGGCGGTGAGGAGCAGGACCGGCTGGCGCTCGAGCTCCTCGGTCGGGGAGTTCGCGATCGCCGGGGCGTCCTCGCGCTCCTCACGCCGGATGACGAGCCGTCCGTACCGCGAGACGGTGTCGCGGATGTCGACTGTGACGCTCTGCGGGACCGGGAACTTCGCGAACCGCTCGAGCGTGCCGATCATCGACTCGGCATCGTGGCCGGCCGCCCGGGCGTTCCACAGTCCGAGCCGCGTGATCCGGTACGTGTGCACGTGTTCGGGTGCGCGTTCGAGCTCGGCGAAGGCCGCGAGCTCGTGCCGCGCGTCCTCGGCCTGGGGGTGCGCGACCTCGAGGAGCACGGTGCGGTCACTCTGCACGATCAGCGGTCCGTTCATGACGGATCAGCCTAGGCTGCGCGGCTGCGAGCGGGTCCGCCGGGTGCGCATCGGTGGAGAACCGGCTCCGGCACCGCGGCTGTGCAGGACCGCGCGGCTCAGGCCTCGCTCTCGACCGCGACGACGAGTGACAGCGGCAGCGTCCGCTCCACGTCGACGGCGGTGTCCCGACCGCGCACCCGACCGGCGGCGACCGACGTCGGCACGATCGACATCGGCCGTTCCGACCCGTCCGGCATGCGGACCGTCAGCCGGATCGGCGTCTTCCCGCGGACCGCCAGGTCGATCTGCCGTCCGAGCCACTCCTGCTCCGGCTCCGCGTCCCCGCGCTCCGTCGTCAGGCGGAGTCGTTCCACGAGCGCGTGCGCGGCCTGCTCCGGTGTGCGCCCGGAGCCACGGCGACGGCCGGGAGGCGCGTCCTGCGTCACCGGACGGGCCGCAGCCGTCAGCACGGCCGGGTACCGCTGCTCCTCGAGCGCCGCGTGGACCACGTGCGGCGGGTGCGGGGCGGTCAGGGTCGTCAGGTCGACGCGCTCCCAGGTCAGCTGCCGCAGCTCGGCGTCGACCCCGACCAGGTCGAGCTGGTCGGGCGTCCCGTGCACGACCGTTCCGCGGCCGTCCGGCGCGACGTCGACCACGAGCCCGCCGTCGCGGGAGGCCACCTGGTCGACCAGGTAGCGCAGCGGCTGCGGCACGTCGGTCGCCGAGAGCCGCTCGAGCAGTGCGAGCAGGTCGTCCCGCGTCGTCCCCGCTCGGAGGGCGCGGCGCACGGAGTCCTCGGAGACGCGGTACCGCGCGGCCAACCCCGGTGCCTCGAGGTCGGCCACGGTGCGGAGCGCGTCGTCGTCCGCCGGGGACAGCGGCCCGGGGGCGATCACCGTCAGGTCGTGCTGCAGGTAGACGCCGTCGACGGTCGGCGGCAGGTCCCCCGCAGCGGCGGCGACGTCACCGCCGAGGACCGCGCGACCCGTCGGGGTCACCGTGCCGTCGACCGCGAGCCCGAGGACCTCGGCGGTGCCGACGACGTCGAGCAGCACGGCGTCGAGCCACCGTGCCCCCGCCGGGAACGCCCACCGCCCGACCGCGACCAGGTCGTGCAGGTCGTCGCCGGCCGTCCGGAGCACGTCGTGCACGGCCGGGTCGAGCGAGCGCCACCACCGCCCGGCGAGGCCGACCCAGCGGTCCGACCACGCGGACACGAGCCAGGCGCGTCCGTCGGACGTCACGGTCCAGCGGCCGTCGCCGGGGTCGGCGAACCCGCAGCGGTCGAGCAGTGCGAGCCGGTCGGGCACGACGTCCGGGTCCGCGCCGACGCGCTCGCCGAGGGTCCGGGCGAGCGGCGTGCCGATGCCGCCCTTGACGAGTTCGCGCACCTCGCCGGCGTCGACCGCCCGGAGCAGCTCGGCGAGCACCGTCATCGTCGTGAACGCGCGCTCGGCGCCGGTCGCCCGGGCGCGGTCCTGGTCGGCCGCCTGCTCGTCGCGAGCGGCGGGGCGGGCCGGGGGCGTGCCTCCCGGCCGGAGGTCGGCGAGCTCCGGGTGGGCGGCCAGCCGTGCGGCGACCGCGTCGTCGACGGCGCCGGAGTCGCCGGCCAGGCCCAGCGCGACCGCGGGGGCGAGCGCGTCGGCGTCGGTCGACCCGTCGCGGAGCGCGAGCAGCGTGGCCCGCGGCAGGTGCTCGAGTGCTGCGTCGACCGCGTCGTCGGTCCGGAGGGCCTCGGCGAGGTCGAAGAAGTCGGCCGCGTGCTGCGGGCCCGACTCGGCGAGGACCGACGCGGGCAGGCGACGGGCGACGACGAGCCGTTCCAGGTCGTCGTCCGGCATCGCCCGCAGGCGGGCGGCGAGGTCGGCGGTGGTCGTCATCGTCCGCCGCTCCCGGTCCTCAGCGTGCCGACCGGTTCTCGCGGGCGCGCTTGGTCCAGGTGAGGCCGAGCAGCACGAAGACGAGCACCATGCCGATGGGCAGCCCGACCAGCGGGATCGCCATGACCACCGGCCAGGGCATGGAGCCCTGCGCGCTCGGGACGGTGAGCCACATCACGATCATCGCGGCGATGCAGAGGAAGGCGGCGATGAAGATGCCGCCGATCATGAACCCGAGGACGCGTTCGGTACGATTGAACGTCACCGGGGTGTCCGCGGGTTCACGCGTGTGCCCGGTGGATCGGGTCGGCTTGGCCATCGACCCAGGATATCCGACGCACCACGGCCGTTCCAGACCACGAGGAGTCCAGCATGCCCACCGGCAAGGTCAAGTTCTACGACGACCAGAAGGGGTTCGGGTTCATCACCGGCGACGACGGTGAGCCGGTCTTCCTGCACGCGTCCTCGCTGCCGGATGGTGTCACCTCGGTCAAGGCCGGGACCCGCCTGGAGTACGGCGTCGTCCAGGGCAAGAAGGGCTCGCAGGCGCTGTCCGTGCGACTGCTCGAGCCCGCGCCCTCGCTCGCGAAGATGTCCCGCCGCTCCGCCGACGACATGGCGGTGATCGTCGAGGACCTCGTGAAGGAGCTCGACCGGATCAGCGGTGACCTGCGCCACGGTCGCTACCCGAAGAACGGCGAGCGCATCGCCGCGATCCTGCGCCACGTCGCAGACCAGCTGGACGCCTGATGGTCGACCACACCGAGCTCGCGCGGAAGGCGCTGCTCGAGGTCACGCCGGAGTCGACGATCGGTCAGCCGGTCGGCACCGTGGACGAGGGCGACGGCGTCGTCTCGGTCCTCTTCTCGAACCGGATGCCGGGCTACCCGGGCTGGCGCTGGACGGTCTCGGTCGCGCAGGTCGAGGGTGACGAGCCCACCGTGCTCGAGGTCGAGCTGATGCCGGGCGACGGCTCGCTGGTCGCGCCGGACTGGGTGCCGTGGGCCGACCGGATGGCGGAGTACCGCGCCGGCCAGGCGGACGAGGACGACGAGTCGGACGAGGACGACGACGACCTCGACGACGCCGAGGAAGCGGACTACGAGGACCCGGACGACGACGAGGCCGACGACGACGCGGCGGACGACGACGACGAGTTCGAGGACGACGAGGACGACCTCGCCGAGTCCGACGACGACGAGCTCGACGGGGTGGACGTCGACGCGGCGGACACCGACGACGACGCCGACGAAGCCGACGAGGACGAGGACGAGGTCGCCGAGGTGCCCGCTCCGGCGCGCTCCCGCGGCTCGCGTCGACGGGCGTCCCGCGTCCGGCCGACCGACCCCGACGACGACCTCGAGCTCGACCGGCTCGACCCGTCCGAGACGGACCCGGAGCGACACGGGGCCTGACCGGACGCGCAGACGACGCAGACGCAGACGACGCAGATCACGCGACGCACGGACGGACGGGAGGCGCGGTGCCAGCTGGCACCGCGCCTCCCGTCCGTCGTGGCGGTGCGTCTCAGCCGCGCAGCTCGCCGACGACGAAGTCGATCGCCCGCACGAGCTTCGCGACGTCGTCCGGGTCGATCGCGGTGAAGGTCGCGACGCGGAGCTGGTTGCGGCCGAGCTTCCGGTACGGCTCGGTGTCGACGATGCCGTTCGCACGGAGCGTCGCGGCCACGGCCCCGGCGTCGATCGCGTCGTCGAGGTCGATCGTCGCGACGACCTGCGACCGGTGCGCGGGGTCGGTGACGAACGGGGTGGCGTACTCGGAGGCCTCGGCCCAGTCGTAGATCGTCGACGACGAGGTCCGCGTCCGCGTGTCCGCCCACGCCAGACCGCCCGACTCGTTGATCCAGCTGACCTGGTCGTCGAGCAGCAGCAGGGTCGCGAGCGCCGGGGTGTTCAGCGTCTGGTCGAGGCGGGAGTTGTCCACGGCGTTCTTCAGGGACAGGAACTCCGGGACGTACCGGTCCGACGCGGCGATGCGCTCGACGCGCTCGATCGCGGCGGGGGAGAAGAGCGCGAGCCACAGGCCGCCGTCCGAGGCGAAGTTCTTCTGCGGCGCGAAGTAGTAGACGTCGGTGGCCGAGACGTCGAACGCGGCACCGCCCGCGGCGCTCGTGGCGTCGACGACGGTGAGCGCACCCTCGTCACCGGCGGCGCGGACGACCGGGGCCATGACACCCGTCGAGGTCTCGTTGTGCGGGTCGGCGTAGACGTCGACACCCTCGACCGGCTCGAGCGCGGCGAGGGAGCCACCGGGAGCCTCGACGACGTGCGGGGCCTCGAGCCACGGGGTGTTCGTGGCCTTGGCGAACTTCGAGCCGAACTCGCCGAAGGACAGGTTCTCCGCACGGCGCTCGACGAGCCCGAACGCGGCGGCGTCCCAGAACGCGGTCGAGCCGCCGTTGCCGAGGACGACCTCGTAGCCGTCGGGGAGCTGGAAGAGGTCCGCGAGGCTGCGGCGGACGCTGCCGACGAGGTCCTTGACGGGCTTCTGGCGGTGGGACGTGCCGAGGATCGTCGCCCCGCGGGTCACGAGCGACTCGAGCTGGGCGCCGCGGATCTTGGACGGACCGCAGCCGAAGCGTCCGTCGGTCGGGAGGAGTTCGGCGGGGATGACGATGTCTGCCATGTGCCGATCCTAGCCAGCGGTATCCCACCCGCACCGACCCTGCACCGGCCGGACGGGGCGGACTCGGGCCGCGCCTCCAGGCCGCCGAACGCGCCCCGCGGTGCGGTTTCGTCACACCGCTCAAGTAGGGTGGATCGGGCTGGGCCCAGACATGAGAGGCGGACCGTGACCGATCTCGTCGACACCACGGAGATGTACCTGCGGACGATCCTCGACCTCGAGGAAGAGGGGATCGTGCCGCTGCGCGCGCGCATCTCCGAGCGGCTCGGGCACTCCGGTCCCACCGTCTCGCAGACCATCGCGCGGATGGAGCGTGACGGCCTGGTCGTCGTCTCCGGCGACCGCCACCTCGAGCTCACCGGCGAGGGGCGCTCGCGGGCCACGCACGTGATGCGCAAGCACCGGTTGGCCGAGCGCCTGCTCGCCGACGTCATCGGCCTCGACTGGGCGTTCGTGCACGACGAGGCCTGCCGGTGGGAGCACGTGATGAGCGAGCAGGTCGAGGTGCGCCTGCTCGAGATGCTCGGCAACCCGACGGAGTCGCCCTACGGCAACCCGATCCCGGGCCTCGCCGAGATCGGCGGCCCGGCGGCGGAGCAGTTCCTCGACGGCGTGCAGAACATCGTCGCCGCGACCGAGGGCACCGACGCCGTCGTGCGGGGCACGGTCCGACGCCTCGGCGAACCGGTGCAGTTCGAGCCCGAACTCCTCCATCAG
>CAJYIG010000262.1 GCA_913774725.1 uncultured Curtobacterium sp.
CTCGTCCTACGTCGCCGAGGTGCTGCGGGCCGGCATGGAGGCCGTGCACCCGTCCCAGCGCCTGGCTGCCCGGTCGCTCGGCCTGTCGCACGCCGGGACGCTGCGGCTCGTCGTGCTGCCGCAGGCGATCCGCAAGGTCACCCCGGCGCTCATGAACGACTTCGTGTCGATGCAGAAGGACGTGGGGCTGGTGTCCATCCTCGGTGCCGTCGACGCGGTGCGCAGCGCGCAGATCGCGCAGGCCGAGACCTACAACTTCACGCCGTACCTGGTCGCCGGACTGCTGTTCGTCGTGATCAGCCTCCCGCTCATCCGGGTGACGGACGCGATCGCGCGCCGACAGCAGCGCCGCGAGCAGATCGGGGGGACGGTGTGAGCGAGTCGGTGGTCCTGGAACTGCGCGGGCTGCGCAAGACGTTCGGCGAGCACGAGGTCCTGCGGGGGATCGACCTGACCGTGCACCGCCACGAGGTCATCTGCGTCATCGGGGCGTCCGGCTCCGGCAAGTCGACGCTGCTCAAGACGGTGAACCTGCTCGAGGGCATCGACGACGGCGAGATCCTGCTCCAGGGGACGGACATCGCCGATCCGCGGACCGACGTCGACGCCACCCGAGCCCGGATCGGGGTCGTCTTCCAGCAGTTCAACCTGTTCCCGCACATGCGCGTGCTCGACAACGTCACGCTCGCGTCCCGTCGGGTGCACGGCATCGCGCGGGCCGAGGCCGAGGCGACTGCCCGCCGACTGCTCGAGCGCATCGGCCTGGCCGAGTTCGCCGACGCCTACCCGGACCGGCTCTCCGGCGGGCAGCAGCAGCGCGTGGCCGTCGTCCGGGCGATCGCGACGTCGCCGGAGCTCCTGCTGCTCGACGAGGTGACGAGTGCCCTGGACCCGCAGCTCGTCGGCGAGGTGCTCGACCTCGTCCGTGAGCTCAAGGAGCAGGGCGCCACGATCCTGATGACGACGCACGAGATGTCCTTCGCCCGGAACGTCGCCGACCGCATCGTGTTCCTGCACCGCGGCGAGGTGGTCGAGCAGGGCGCTCCGGCCGACGTGCTCGACCGGCCGCAGCACCCGGCGCTCGTCGAGTTCCTCTCCCGCGTCCACGCCTGACCCGGGTCACACGGCGAGGAGCACCTTGCCGATCACCTCGCCGTCGCGGACCCGGCGGTGTGCCTCGGCCGCCTCGGCGAGCGGGACGACCGAGTCGACGACCGGCCGCACGCTGCCCTCGGCGACGAGCGGCCAGACGTGCTCGCGGACGGCGGCGACGATCGCGGCCTTCTCGTCGAGCGGACGGGCTCGGAGCGTGGTGGCGCTGATGGTCGCGCGCTTCCGCATCATCGCGCCGAAGTCGAGCTCGCCCTTCGCACCGCTGCCGGCGGCGATCACGGCGATGTGCCCGTTCGGGGCCAGGACCTCGAGGTGCTTCGCCAGGTAGTCGGCGCCGACGACGTCCAGCACGACGTCGACGCCGCGGCCGTCGGTGAAGTCGAGCGCCCGCTCAACGAAGTCCTCGGTGCGGTGGTCCACCACGAGGTCCGCGCCGAGCGCCTCGGACGCCCGCACCTTCCGCTCCCCGCCGCTCGTCGCGATCACCCGGGCCCCGAGCGCCTTCGCCCACACGACCGCGTGCGAGCCCATGCCACCGGTGCCACCGTGCACGAGCAGGGTCTGCCCGGGCCGGAGCCCCGCGATCATCCCCACGTTCGAGTACACCGTGCACGCTGCCTCGGGGAGCCCGGCGGCCTCGACCAGGTCCACCCCGTCGGGCACGGGCAGCACCTGGGCCGCCGGGACCGCCACCATCGTCGCGTAGCCACCACCGGAGAGCAGGGCGCACACCCGGTCGCCCACGGCGAACCCGTCCACGCCGTCGCCGAGCGCGCGGACGGTGCCGGAGACCTCGAGTCCCAGGACCTCGGACGCCCCGGGCGGCGGCGGGTAGTTGCCCGCGACCTGCTGCAGGTCGGCGTTGTTCACCCCGGCAGCGGCCACCTCGACCAGGACCTCGCCGGGGCCCGCCACCGGGTCCGGGTGCTCGTCGAGTCGGAGTCCGCCGTCGTGTGCCGTGATCGCCTGCATGCCATCGACCGTACGCCCCGGCACGGGACGCCTCGGAGCGGCCCGCGGACGTCGGGAGCGACGCGCGCCGTGTACCGTCGGTGCCGATCCGCGACGTTCCGTGGCGCGGACACGACCAGGGGGGACGTCCATGTCCAGGAAGACCATCGCCGTCGCGACCGCGGCACTCGCCGTCGCACTGCTCGCCGGCTGCTCGAACAGCGGCTCCGGGAGCGCGGGCTCCGAGGGCTCCGACGGAGCCGGTTCGGCCGCGTCCGCTGCGCCGAGCTCCGCAGCACCGCAGGCCGCGTCCCAGAGCAAGTCCGAGGCATGCACCGCGTTCCAGTCGAAGGTCGAGGACGCCGCGAAGGGCCTGCAGTCGCAGGTCACTGAACTGCAGTCGGACCCGCAGGCCGCCGTGGCGAAGCTCGAGGAGTTCGACCAGTCGCTGTCCGACGGCGTCGACGCCGTGCAGAACGCGGACGTCAAGCCGAAGGCAGAGGCCTTCCGGTCGGCGTACACCGACATGCTGACGCAGATCAAGGCGATCACGGCGGACCCGGGCTCGGCGGACCTCTCCGCGTTCTCGGCGACGACGCAGAAGGTCCAGGACGCGGGGACCGAGTTCCAGCAGGCCTGCACCTCCTGACGACCGCAGCGCCACGCCGCCGCGGTCGACCGCCGCACCGCACCGGCACGACGACGCCCCGCCCACCGATCGGTGGGCGGGGCGTCATCGTGCAGGCGGAG
>CAJYIG010000263.1 GCA_913774725.1 uncultured Curtobacterium sp.
ATCCAGGTGATGAACTCGAGCGCTTCCTCCGGGTGCTTCGCGTTCGCCAGCACGGCCGCCGTCGACCCACCGATCGAGCTCGAGCCGTAGCCGGTGTCGCCCCACGTCTGCATCGGCGCGACCTTCCACTTGCCCTCGCCGCCCTGCACCGACTGGATGAGGGCGTCGCCCCAGCTCGCGCTCGTGACGGCGGCGATCTTGCCGCTCGCTGCGGCCGCGTACCAGCCCGGGGAGTACGCCCCGGCGCTGGTGTCGACGAGCTCGTCGTCGATCACCCCGTCGAAGAACTCGGCGACCATCATGGTCTTGTCGTCGGTCATGTCGACGACCCACGCGTCGCCGTCCGTCCGGAACCAACGCGCGCCGGCCTGCTGCGCGTACGCGGCGAAGGGCGAGGCGTCGGCGACGGGGAACACCTCGAGGTAGTTCCCGTTGCCCGTCCCGCGCACCTTGTCGGCGAGGTCGCGCCACTCGTCCCACGTCGTCGGGGGCTGGCCGCCGGCCTGCTCGAGGATCGCGGTCTGGTAGTAGAAGCCCATCGGGCCGGTGTCCTGCGGGATGCCGTAGACGCCGTCGACGAACTCGACCTGCGACCACGCTGCCTCGTCGTACCTCGACTGCACGTCCTTGGCGCCGTACCGGGCGAGGTCGACCAGGCCGTTGGCGAGCATGAACTCCGGGATCTGCCGGAACTCGACCTGCCCGATGTCCGGACCACCGCCGGCCGCGAGCGCGGAGTACATCTTCTGGTACCCGCCCGAGTTGCCCCCGGGGATCCAGTTCGCGGTCACCTGGATGCGCGGGTTCTTCGCGTTCCAGACGTCGCAGACCTTCTGCAGGTCCTTGAGCCAGGCCCAGTAGGTGATCTGGACGGTCTCGCTCCCGGCGGCCGCGGGGACGAGCGGGGCCTTGTTGACGTTCGTCGACCCGGGCACGGCGCACCCGGCGAGCAACCCCGCCGCAGCTGTTCCGAGTCCGAGTCCGAGCAGGTTCCGTCGCGACAGGACGGTTCTCGATGGGATGGGTGTCATCACGGCTCCGGTTCGTCGTTGAGCGGGGTCGGAGCCAGCAAAGCACGAAACCGAGTGGTGCTGTGCATTCACGAAGGGTTCACGGCGGGTCGTGACCGGATCGTGGCCGGGCTCCGGCCGGCACGGCTGGCTGCGTGTTCGCTCCGACCTCCGAACGTGGTCAGTGCCGAGCGCGCACCGTGGGCAGCACGTAGAACACCGAAGCCGCAGGCGGCCCGACAACGTCGTCGGCGGCACTGACGCACGAGGGGCAGACGATGACCGATCGCGGGAACAGCACGCACGGACCGGAGCTCGACGACCAGCTCGCGCACGAGGCGCAGAGCATCGTCCAGGGGCACGGCAGCAACGCGCACGTCGAGGAGTTCCGGCAGGCCGAGCCGGTCCCGGACGACACCGACGACGCCGAGACGGTCGCGGCCTCGGGCTACGACGGCGAGGGTGAGGGCTCCCTGCAGGACGACTCCACCGACACCACCTCGGACGGGTCCGGGTCCGACACCGTCTTCACGACCGAGACCGACGAGGAGGGCGATCGCTGATGGTCCAGACCTCCCGTGGGACCAGCGCCCTGCAGCCCGAGGTCGTCGAGGCGCTCCAGACGCCGGGCACCTGGGCGTGGGCGTACGTCGACGCGTCCGGCAACCGTGAGGACCCACGACGCATCGCGGCCCTGCAGCGCCGCACCGTGTCGGACGCGCTCTCGGGGCAGGGGTGCTCCGAGCGGGCCGCGCAGATCATCGAGGAGGAGCTCGTCGAGCAACCGGGCGTCCCTGCGCCGGTCGCCCGCTACGTGCTCGTCCGCGACGACGAACTCGTGCTCAGCGAGGTGCTGCCGGGGCACCTGCACGGGCAGGAGTCGATCGGCACCGGCGCCGTCCCCGACCTGCTGCCCCTGCTCGCACACCGGCCGTTCGACCTGCCCTTCCTGGTCATCACCGTCGGACGCGAGGGCGGTGGGTTCCGCAGCTACCGGCTCGGGCACGCGGCCACCGGCGCCGCCGAGGACGAGCAGCGCGTGCAGGGCCGCACCGACACCCTGCACAAGGCGAAGTCCGGCGCCGGGTGGAAGCAACCGCACTGGCACCAGCACGCCGAGGAGATCTGGAAGCAGACCGCCGGCGAGGTCGCGGCGGCGATCGAGGAGGCCGTCCGTGCGACCTCGCCCCGCCTCATCGTGCTCGCCGGGGACGTCCGCGCCCGGGAGCTGCTGCGCGGGGAGCTCTCCACGTCGACCCGTGCACTGGTGACCGAGGTCGCCGTCGACCCGCGTGCCGACGACGCGTCCGAGAAGGCGCTCGTGCAGCACGTCGACCTCGCGCTCGCCCGGGTGCTGGCATCGCGGCGGCACGACGTGCAGGACCTCCTCCGCACGCACGAGGGTCGCGGGGACAACGAGAGCGTCAGCGAGCTCGGGTCCGTGGTGTCCGCGCTGCAGCAGGCGCAGGCTGCCGTCGTCGCGCTCGACGCCGGTGCCCTCGGTGATCGGACGTTGTACGCGCTCGACGCAGCGCCGTGGGTCGCCACCGCCCCCGAGCAGGCGGCCGGTGCGACGGTGCTCGCGCAGGTGCCGGCGGTCTGCGCGCTCGTGCGGGCGATCGTCCTGACCGACGCCGAACTCGTGCTGGTGAACGCCGCCTCGCTGCCGAGCGGTGCCCCCGCGTCCGCGCTCCTGCGCTGGCCCGTCGGCCCCGCAGTGCCCGCCTGAGCCCTGCCGGTCGCGCCCCCTTCCGCTCGACCCCTGCCGCGGACCCCTTCCGCGGAACGCGACGTCGGCGGCTGCTCGCAGCGTCACAGCCCTGCGAGGAGTCGCCGACGTTGCGTGTTGCGGAACAGCCCCGCCCCCCTCGCCGCCGAGGCCCGCCGGGCGTCAGTCGTGCGAGACGTCGGTGCGCGGGACGACCGGCAGCGCGAGCAGGGGCAGCGCGGCCACGATGGCGAACGACGCCGCGAAGCCGAGCACCCCGACGAGGGCGCCGACACCGGGGCCGACGGCGCTCGCCGCGAGGAACTGCCCCGTGTTCTGCGCACCGAGCGCCCGTCCGGACCACGACGGC
>CAJYIG010000264.1 GCA_913774725.1 uncultured Curtobacterium sp.
TCAAGGCCAAGAAGCCCAACGGCCCGTACAACATCGAGCTCTTCTCCGGCTCGCCCGACGACGCCAACGCGAAGGTCTTCTTCAACGGCGCCATGGACGTGCTCCAGCCGAAGATCGACGACGGCACCCTCAAGGTCGTCTCGGGTCGCACCAGCTTCTCGGACACCAACACGCAGGGCTGGCTCGCGCAGAACGCCCAGTCGCGCATGACCGACATCCTGACGAAGTCGTACACGAACACCGAGCTCGACGGCGTCCTGTCGCCGAACGACACCCTGGCCCGCGCCATCCTGACCGCCACCAAGGCGGCCGGCAAGCCGAACCCGGTCGTCACCGGTCAGGACTCCGAGACCGCCTCGATCCCGCTGATCATGCAGGGCAAGCAGTACTCGACCATCTACAAGAACACCACCGAAGAGGCGCAGGCCGCGATCGACCTGGTCTCCGACCTGGCCGACGGCAAGACCCCGAAGACCACCGAGGACAAGAACAACGACAACGGCAAGAAGATCGTGCCCGCCGTCGAGCTGACCCCGATCCTGGTCACCAAGGAGAACGCGGTCGAGGCCTACAAGGGCAACGACACCCTCGAGGAGCTCGCCAAGAAGGGCTGATCCCCTTCCGCAGCAGCACCCAGCACCACAGCACGAGGACGGCCCCGTCTCGCTCCGGCGAGACGGGGCCGTCCCGCGTTCCGGACGCGCGGGGCGTCGGCGCGAGACGCCGGCGTCGGCGCGAGACGCCGCCGCTTCCGGGGACGTCTCGGCGACCGCGGCGCGTCCCGCTCGGACGCCCCCGTCTCGCAGACCGTTCGGGCGACGGACGGGAGGCACGGGTCGGGGCCGCCACGGGCCTCCCGTCCGGCGGTCCACCCGTCCGACGGTCCACCCATCCGGCGGCCCCTCCGTCCGACGGACCTGGCCAGGTCCGATCGCGGGCGCTGCCGGGCCGCCTTCGCGGTCGGACCGCCGGCGTTCTCCGGCCACGGTCGCCGTCAGTCCGCGTGCGCGGTCGAGCTGCCGGTGCGGTCACATCGTGGGAGGAGTCGGGTGCCCGGGCGCTCCGGAGTCGGCGGCTTCCGCCCCGCGCGCACGCAACCGCTCGACCGCGGCGCACAGCCGCGGAACGTCCACACGTGCCGTCCACAGCAGCACCGACTCGGTGACTTGTCGTCGACGACCGGTCAGGCGGTCCCCCACCCCGGCGAGCCGCGCCCACGGGATCTCCGGCTCGACAGCGGTCAGGTCGGCCGGCAGGGTCGCGACGACCGCGCCGATCTCGACCAGCCGCATGCGCACCGCGTCGAGCACGAGCTCGGAAGCGTCGTCCGTACCGACGTGCCGTTCGATGGCCGCACAGGCCCGGACGATCTCGTCGAGGCGGTCCTCGAGGTCGCGTCGTGACGCGGCACCGACGACGGGGGTCCTGGTCACAGCGGCACCGAGACGCTGTACCGGTCGGCCCCGGCACCCGCGGCGTCGAGCACCTCGACGTCCACCTCGAGCAACCGCTCGGCGTCGTCCTGGATGCGCATGAGCGTGAAGATGCCGGCGCCCGGTTCCAGGTCGACGAGCAGCACCACGGACTCGCGCCGTCTGCCGGCGTCGGGAGCGCACACCACCCGGGGCGCGGACGCACCGTTGCGCTCGACCAGGGCGACGAGTGCGTCACGGACCGCAGCGACCCGGTCGAGCAGCGGCGGCGGGGCGTCCATCGGGAGCAGGTCGACCGCCGCCTCGAAACCCGCTGCGCGCACGAGCCGCTGCAGTGCGGCGAGCGAGGGTTCGCGGCGTCCGTTCTCGTAGGTGCTGATCACGCTCTGCGTGACCCCGGCGCGCGCGGCCAGCTGCACCTGCGTCAGACCGGCACGGAGCCGTGCGGCGCGGATGAGCTCGGACGCCACCACCGGGTGCGCTGCACGGGTCGGTGCTTCGGACATGTCGTCACCATACACAACATGTGACATCCAGGTCTTCGGCAGTACATCAGCGCTGTCGCGGCTGAGTTCGGCGCTCTGGCCGACGACCGATGGCCGCGTCCGTGCACGTGGACGTGTGCGAACGTGCTCAGTCGCGCTGCGAGACGTCCGCGCGGTGGAAGTTGAGCGCCGACCGCGAGGGGGTCGGGCCGCGCTGCCCCTGGTAGCGGGACTGGTACTCGGCGGAACCGTACGGCTTCTCCGCCGGGCTCGACAGCTGGAAGAAGCAGAGCTGCCCGATCTTCATGCCCGGCCAGAGCTTGATCGGCAGCGTCGCGACGTTCGACAGCTCGAGCGTGACGTGGCCGGAGAAGCCCGGGTCGATGAAGCCCGCCGTCGAGTGCGTGAGCAGGCCCAGGCGTCCGAGCGAGCTCTTGCCCTCGAGTCGGGCGGCGATGTCGTCCGGCAGCGTCACGACCTCGAACGTCGAGCCGAGGACGAACTCCCCCGGGTGGAGCACGAAGGCCTCGTCCGGGTCGGTCTCGACGAGCCGGGTGAGCTCCGGCTGGTCCTCGGCGGGGTCGATGTGCGGGTACTTGTGGTTGTCGAACAGCCGGAAGTACTTGTCGAGCCGGACGTCGATGCTCGACGGCTGGACGAGCGAGGGGTCGTACGGGTCGAGGCCGATCCGCCCCTCGGCGAGCTGGGCGGTGATGTCGCGGTCGGAGAGCAGCACGCGCAGAAGCCTAGCGGCAGGGTACGGCCACCGATATGCTGCGAGGCTGCCCTGCCGGGCGGCGGACGACGGCCGTCCGACCGGCCGACCACAGGGGGCACCGATGACCGGCCGCACCGAGACCGACCGCACCGAGACCGTCGACGAGGGGCTCGTCGTCGAGGAGCTCGTCGTGCCGGCGACGATGGACGACGACCCGGAGCTGGTCCGGGCCTTCTCGGACTGGCTCGCCGTCTCCGACGCGGCCGAGGTCGCCGTGCACGGGCTGCCCGAGCTGCCGTGGACACCGGCCGAGTACCTGCCGATGTGCCACGAGCCCGGGTCGCCGAGCCGCCTGTTCGTCGTGCGCGACGACACCGGGGCGGTCGTCGCCGCCGGAGCGTACGACTCGAAGACCGAGCCGGGCACCACCAACTGCTGGCTGTCGCTCGGCGTCCGGCCCGACCGACAGCGCCAGGGGCTCGGCACGCTGCTCGCCGACCACCTCGAGCGGCTCGCCCGCGCAGAGGGTCGCACCCAGTGGAAGACGTATGCGGTCTCGCGGCAGGTCGGACCCGGCACGGGCCCCGGGTACCGGCAGGCCCCGACGGGCTCCGGCGCGGTCCCCGAGGACGAGGCCGCGGTGCGCTTCCTGACCGGACGCGGCTGGCGCTTCGGGCAGGTGAACCGGATCAGCCGCCTGCAGCTCCCCGCCGACCCGTCGGTCGTGCGCGAACTGCACGACCGAGCGGCGACGGCGGCCGGCCCCGGGTACCGGGTGCACTCCTGGACCG
Source organism: uncultured Curtobacterium sp. (assembly GCA_913774725.1). Lineage (GTDB taxonomy): Bacteria > Actinomycetota > Actinomycetes > Actinomycetales > Microbacteriaceae > Curtobacterium > Curtobacterium subtropicum. The sequence continues at coordinate 3,428 of CAJYIG010000264.1, forward strand.
GCGCGACGCCCGAGCGGTGGCTCGACGACCTCTCCCTGCTGCACACCCGGATGAGCACCGACGCCCCCGAGGGTGACATGCAGGAGCCCGAGGACGTCTGGACGGCCGACCGGGTCCGCGAGTCCGAGGAGCAGCTCGCGACCGGTCCGCACACCATGCTCACCATCGCCGTGGAGCACGTCGAGAGCACCAGGCTGGCCGGTTTCAGCCAGCTGAAGGTGCCGAACGACCCGTCACGGGCGGTGATGCAGTGGGACACGCTCGTGCTCCGCGAGCACCGCGGGCACCGGCTCGGCTGGCTGCTCAAGGTGGTCGGGATCGAGACGGTCGAACGGGACTTCCC
>CAJYIG010000265.1 GCA_913774725.1 uncultured Curtobacterium sp.
GACGGACGGGAGGCGCGGTGCCGGCCGCCACCGCGCCTCCCGTCCGTGAGGTGGTCGCGTCAGGCGACGACCTCTGCCGACTCCTCGGCCGGGTCGAACAGGCTGGACGCCTCGTGCCGCGCGATCGCCGCGTCGACCAGCCCGGCGAACAGCGGGTGGGCCTTCGTCGGCCGCGAGCGCAGCTCCGGGTGCGCCTGCGTGGCGATGTAGAACGGGTGCACGTCGCGCGGCAGCTCGACGTACTCGACGAGGGTGCCGTCGGGCGAGGTGCCCGAGAACACCAGGCCGGCGTCCGCAATCTGCTGACGGTAGGCGTTGTTCACCTCGTAGCGGTGACGGTGGCGCTCGGAGGCCTCCGGCGCACCGTACAGCGACGCGGCGAGCGACCCGTCCGCGAACTTCGCGGGGTAGAGGCCGAGGCGCATCGTGCCGCCCAGGTCGCCACCGGCGATGATGTCGACCTGCTCAGCCATCGTCGCGATCACCGGCGTCGAGGTCTCCGGGTCGAACTCGGTGCTCGACGCGTCGGTCAGGCCGGCCTCGTGCCGGGCGTACTCGATGACCATGCACTGCAGGCCGAGGCACAGGCCGAGCGTGGGGATGCCCTGCTCGCGGGCGAAGCGGAGCGCACCGAGCTTGCCCTCGATGCCGCGCACGCCGAAGCCGCCGGGGACGCAGATGCCGTCGACGTCGCCGAGCTGCTTCGCGGCACCCTCGGGCGTCGTGCAGTCGTCGGACACGACCCACTTCAACGTGACCTTGGCGTTGTGGGCGAAGCCGCCCGCACGCAGGGCCTCGGTGACGGACAGGTAGGCGTCCGGCAGGTCGATGTACTTGCCGACCAGGGCGATCGTGACGTGCTTCTTCGGCTCGTGCACCGCGTCGAGGACGGGGTTCCACGCGGACCAGTCGACGTCGTGCGCGTCGAGCTTCAGCGCGTCGATGATGACCTGGTCGAGGCCCTGGTCGTGCAGCAGCGTCGGGAGGTCGTAGATCGACGGCACGTCCACCGCGTTCACCACGGCGTCCTCGTCGACGTCGCACATCAGGGCGATCTTGCGCTTGTTCGCGTCCGACACCGGGCGGTCCGAGCGGAGCACGAGGGCGTCCGGCTGGATGCCGATGGAGCGGAGCGAGGCGACCGAGTGCTGCGTCGGCTTGGTCTTCTGCTCGCCCGAGGCGCTCATGAACGGCACGAGCGACACGTGCACGAAGAACACGTTGTTGCGGCCGAGCTCGTGACGGACCTGGCGCGCGGACTCGATGAAGGGCTGGGACTCGATGTCACCGACCGTGCCGCCGACCTCGGTGATGATGACGTCGGGCTGCGGGTCGTTCTCGGCCTGCTCGCGCATCCGACGCTTGATCTCGTCGGTGATGTGCGGGATGACCTGCACCGTGTCGCCGAGGTACTCGCCGCGACGCTCCTTGGCGATGACGCTCGAGTAGACCTGGCCGGTCGTGACGTTCGCGGCCTGCGACAGGTCGATGTCGAGGAAGCGCTCGTAGTGCCCGATGTCGAGGTCCGTCTCGGCGCCGTCGTCGGTCACGAAGACCTCGCCGTGCTGGAACGGGTTCATGGTGCCCGGGTCCACGTTGAGGTACGGGTCGAGCTTCTGCATGACGACCTTGAGGCCGCGTGCCGTGAGCAGGTTGCCGAGGCTGGCCGCCGTCAGGCCCTTGCCGAGGGACGAGACGACCCCACCGGTCACGAAGATCTGCTTCGTGACCTTCGGGGTCGAGGTCGAAGAATTGGTTCCGCCGCTGAGAGTGTCCGCCACGGGGTTCCATCGTACGTCAGAACTGCCGGGAGGCGCGACCCGCGTTCGCCGCGGGCGTTGCGCCCGCCGGTCGGTCACCCCCGCCGAGACGCCACGGCCCGCGCGAGACGCCGCAGGTTCCGACGGTGTCTCGCAGCACGGGCGGCGTCTCGCGCTGACGCCGGCGTCTCGCGCAGACCACGGGGCGGGCGTGAGCCGAGGGGCGGAGGTGGGGCGAGCCTCCATGCCGACCGACGCCTACGCGCGCTGACCGGCGACGTCGAGGAGCTCGCGCGCGTGCTCGATGCCGCTCGCGCTGTCGCCCAGACCGGAGAGCAGGCGCGCCATCTCCTGCAGCCGTTCCTCGCCCTCGAGCCGCCGCACGCTCGACGAGGTCACGGCGCCGCTGGCGTCCTTGACGACGTTGAGGTGGTTGTTCGCGAAGGCGGCGACCTGTGCGAGGTGCGTGACGACGATGACCTGCGTGCGCTCGGCGAGCTTCGCGAGCCGCCGACCGATCTCGATCGCCGCGGCACCGCCGACACCGGCGTCCACCTCGTCGAAGACGAAGGTCGGAACGGTCGTGCTGCCGGCCATGACGACCTCGATCGCGAGCATGACGCGCGAGAGCTCGCCGCCGGACGCACCCTTGCCGATCGGGCGCGGGTCGGTGCCGGAGTGCGGCTGGAGCAGGATCGCGACCTGGTCGCGCCCGTGCCGGCGGTACTCGCCACCGTCGGTGACCTCGACGACGAGCGTCGCGCCGGCCATCGCCAGCGTCCGCAGCTCCGTGGTGACCCGCTTCGCCAGGTCGCTGGCCGCCTTCGTCCGGGCCGTCGTGAGCGCGGCGGCCGTCTGCTCGAGGGCCTGCTCGTCCTGTTCGACGGCCTGCTGCAGCGCGACGATGCGGTCGTCGTCGCCGTCCAGCTCCAGGAGCCGATCGCTCGCCCGCTCGCCGTACGCGATGACGTCGTCGACGGTCTCGCCGTACTTGCGGGTCAGGTTCGCCAGGAGCGCCCGGCGCTCGTTGACGAGCTCGAGGTCGTGGCCGGCGTCCGGCTCCAGCGATCCGAGGTAGCTGGACAGCCCGGCGGAGGCGTCCGACGCCTGGATCCCGAGTTCGGTCAGTTGCTCGAGCACGGGTTGCAGGGCCGGGTCCGACCCGGCGACGCGCTCGACGGCGCGGCGCGCTGCCTCGACCAGGCCGACCACGTCCGCGACGCCGTCGAGCGACTCGCTCGAGAGGGCCTCGTGGGCGGTGCCGGCCGCCAGGCGGAGCTCCTCGAGGTTGCCGAGGCGTTCGGCACGCTCCGCGAGCTCGACGTCCTCGCCGGGTTGCGGGTCCACCGACTCGATCTCGGCGGACGCGGCACGGATCCGCTCGGCCTCGGCGACACGGTCGTCGCGGTCCCGCACGAGCGCCTCCAGCTCGCCGGCGTGGGCCTGCCAGGTGTCGTAGGCGGCGACGTAGGCGTCCAGCGCCCGCTGCACGGCCCTGCCACCGAACCCGTCGAGGGCTGCGCGCTGCGCCGACGCCGAGGTCAGGCGGATCTGGTCCGACTGCCCGTGCACCGTCACCAGCTGGTCGGCGAGTTCACCGAGCACCGCGACCGGGGCACTGCGGCCGCCGACGGTCGCGCGGCTGCGGCCCTCGGCGGAGACCGTGCGGGTGAGGATGAGCTCGCCGTCCTCGACAGTGCCGCCGGCGTCCTCGACACGCTCCGCGACGGCGGCGTGGTCCGGCACGTGCCAGCGTCCCTCGACCACCGCGCTCGAGGCACCGCGGCGCACCGAGCCGGCGTCCGCGCGCGCACCGAGCAGCAGCCCGAGCGCCGTCACGATCATGGTCTTGCCCGCACCGGTCTCCCCGGTGACGACGGTGAAGCCGGACCCGAGCTCGAGCGTGGTCACCGGGGAGACCGGTGCGGGCAAGACCATGATCGTGACGGCGCTCGGGCTGCTGCTCGGTGCGCGCGCGGACGCCGGCTCGGTGCGCCGCGGTG
>CAJYIG010000266.1 GCA_913774725.1 uncultured Curtobacterium sp.
GCTCCTCGAGAACGGTGCCGCCGAGCTGGCGGACCTGGCCTCGTCGGTGTCCGCGGCCCCGGCCGAGGGCGACCACTCCGCCGGACCCGGTCTCGCCACCCCCGCGGCCGAGCAGCCGGCGGACGACGGCTCCACGACCACCACGGCGTAGGCGGTCACCACGGACGACACCGCTCGCGTCGCGGACGAGGCACGGCCCCCGGTCGTCCTCGTCCCGCGCGGCGGTGCGTGGGGCGACGCCGTCGCAGCGGCGGCCCGGGAGCGCGGGCTCGAGCCCGTCGTCGTCCCGCTCATCACGGACGCCCCACCCGCCGACCCGGCGGCGCTCGACGCGGCACTCGCGCGGTTCGCCGACGCGGCGGGCTCGTCCGCCGACGACGCTCCGGTCGGGAGGCGCGACGCGACCCCCGAGGACGGCGCGCGTCCCGACGGGGTCGGCTCCGGAGCCCCCTGGCTCGTGGTGACCAGTGCGACGGCCGTGCGCGTGGTCGCCGGACGCGTGCCGCGCCTCCCGGCCGGCGTCCGTGTCGCCTGCGTCGGCGAGGCGACCGCCCGTGCCGCGCGCGAGGCGGGCTGGCCCGTCGACCTCGTGCCCGACGACCAGTCCGCAGCCGGACTGGCCGACGCCCTGCCGTCGGAGGTGGGGGCCGTCCTGTTCCCACGCTCCGAGATCGCCGCGACCACCCTCGTCGACCGGTTGCGCGCCCGCGGCATCGCCGTGTCGGAGGTCGTGGCGTACCGTACCGTGGGGACGGGCGACGACCCGATCGTCCTCGACCCCCCTCCGGACGCCGTGCTCGTGACGAGCGGGAGCGTCGCCCGACAGGTCGCAGCGCGGATGGCCCCGCTCGACCCGCGCACGCACGTCGCGTGCATCGGACCGTCCACCGCCGACGCCGCCCGTGCCGCGGGACTCCCCGTGCACGTCGTGGCCGCCAGCCGGTCCGCCGAAGCCCTGCTCGACGCCGTCGTCGAGACCATCCACCCGAACCCCAGAACAGGAAGGTCATCGTGACCGGACGCTTCCCCCAGGTCCGCCCCCGTCGGCTGCGCGCCACCCCGGCGATGCGACGCCTCGTCGCCGAGACGCGGATCCACCCCGCCGAGCTCGTGCTGCCGATGTTCATCCGCGAGGGCGCCACCGACGCGATCGACATCTCGAGCATGCCGGGCGTGCAGCAGCACTCGCTCGACTCGTTCCGCCGTGCCCTGAACGAGGCGGCGGAGCAGGGCGTCGGCGGTGTGAACCTGTTCGGCGTCCCGACGTCGAAGGACGCCGAGGGGTCCGGCGCGACCGACCCGGACGGCATCCTCAACGTCGCGATCCGCGTGGCGAAGGAAGAGGTCGGCGACGCGCTCGTCGTGCAGTCCGACCTGTGCCTCGACGAGTTCACCGACCACGGCCACTGCGGCGTGCTCGCTGCCGACGGCTCGGTGGACAACGACGCCACGCTCCTGCGCTACCGCGACATGGCGGTCGCCCAGGCCGAGGCCGGCGCAGAGCTGGTCTGCATGAGCGGCATGATGGACGGCCAGATCGCCGCCGCCCGCGACGCCCTCGACACCGCCGGACACAGCGGTACCGCACTGCTGGCGTACTCGGCGAAGTACGCGTCGGCGTTCTACGGCCCCTTCCGCGAGGCCGTCGCCTCGACGCTCCAGGGTGACCGTCGGACGTACCAGATCGACGCCGCGGACGGCCGTCAGGGGCTGCGCGAGGTGCTGCTGGACATCGAAGAGGGCGCCGACATCGTCATGGTGAAGCCGGCGATGAGCTACCTCGACGTGCTCGCCCGTACCGCCGACGTCTCCGAGGTCCCCGTCTGGGCGTACCAGATCTCCGGGGAGTACGCGATGATCACGGCCGCCGCCCAGAACGGCTGGATCGACCGTGACGCCGCCGCGATGGAGGCCCTGGTCGGCATCAAGCGTGCCGGTGCGGACGCGATCCTGACTTACTTCGCGGTCGACATCGCGAGGAAGCTCAACCAGGAGGCCGGCCTGCGCACGTCCGGCAGCACCGCGGCGGTGTCCGGCGTCGCCACGACCGGGAAGGCCCCCGAATGACCACCACCGCCCCCACCGGCACCGCTCCGGTGTCGAACGACGAGCTGTTCGGCCGAGCGAAGGACAGCATCCCCGGCGGCGTGAACTCGCCCGTCCGCGCGTACGGCTCCGTCGGCGGCACCCCGCGCTTCCTGACGTCCGCGTCCGGGCCCTACGTGACCGACGCCGAGGGCCGGCAGTACGTCGACCTCGTCGCGTCGTGGGGTCCCGCGATCCTCGGGCACGCACACCCGGGCACGGTCGAGGCCGTGCAGCAGGCAGCGTCGCGCGGCCTGTCGTTCGGGGCGTCCACCCCGGGCGAGACCGAGCTCGCCGAGCTCGTCAAGGAGCGCGTGCAGGTCGACGGCGACGGCCCGATCGAGAAGCTCCGCATGGTGTCCACCGGCACCGAGGCCACGATGACCGCCATCCGGCTGGCCCGCGGGTACACCGGCCGCGACCTGCTCGTGAAGTTCGCCGGGCACTACCACGGTCACTCCGACTCGCTGCTCGCCGAGGCCGGCTCGGGCGTCGCGACGCTCGCACTGCCGGGCAGCGCGGGCATCACCGCCGAGACCGCCGCGCAGACCCTGGTGCTGCCGTACAACGACCTCGACGCCGTCCGCGCCGCGTTCGACGAGCACTCCGAGCGCATCGCCGCCGTGATCGTCGAGTCCGCCGCCGCGAACATGGGCGTGCTCGCGCCGGACCCCGGCTTCAACCGTGCGCTCGCCGAGATCACGAAGGCGCAGGGTGCGCTGCTCATCGTCGACGAGGTCCTCACCGGCTTCCGCGTCGGCCCGGCCGGGTGGTGGGGCCTCGAAGCATCCGGAGCCGTCCCCGAGGGCACCGGCTGGAAGCCCGACCTCGTCACGTTCGGTAAGGTCATCGGCGGCGGCATGCCCCTCGCCGCGCTCGGTGGTCGTCGCGAGGTCATGGACTTCCTCGCCCCGCTCGGCCCGGTCTACCAGGCGGGCACGCTGTCCGGGAACCCGCTCGCGGTCGCCGCGGGCACCGCGACGCTCCGTGCGGCGACGCCGGACGTGTACGCGCACCTGGACCGCACCGCCGCGACGATCGCGGACGCCACGAGCGCCGCGCTGTCGGCCGAGGGCGTCGCGCACACCGTGCAGCACGCCGGGAACCTGTTCTCGTTCGCGTTCGTCGAGCAGGCACCGCGGAACTACGACGACGTCCGCGCGCAGGAGGCCTTCCGCTACGCGCCGTTCTTCCACAGCATGCTCGACCAGGGCGTGACCCTGCCGCCGAGCGTGTTCGAGGCGTGGTTCGTCACGGCGGCGCACGACGACGAGGCCGTCGGGCGCGTGCTCGACGCCCTGCCGGCGGCAGCGCGGGCAGCGGCGGCCGCCACGGCGTAGCGCGCCTGCTCCCTCCCGTTCCGCAAGACGCAACGTCGGCGGTTCCTCGCAGCGGTACAGCGCTGCGCGGGGCCGCCGACGTTGCGTTCTGCGAGTGGGTCGGGGACCGGTCGGACGGGAGGCTCGTGACGGCTACCGCGCTCGGCGTGCGTGCCAGCGGCCCCCGGTCCGCTCGATCGCCAGCGGGAACGCGAAGGCGTGCGACACCGCCTCGGACGTGACGACCTGGTCGGCCGGGCCCTGAGCGACCACGGCGCCGTCGCGCAGCAGCATCGCGTGCGACGTCGACGCCGGCAGGTCCTCGAGGTGGTGCGTCACCATCACGCTGCCGAGATCCGGGTGGCGCTGCCGCAGGGCGTCGACGGTCTCGAGCAGGTGCTCGCGTGCGGCGACGTCGAGGCCGGTCGCCGGCTCGTCGAGGAGCAGCAGGCGCGGCTCGCTCATGAGCGCGCGGGCGATGAGGGCCCGTCCCCGCTCTCCCTGGGACAGCACCGGCCAGCGGGAGTCGACCCGCGCCTCCAGGCCGACGTCGGCGACGAGCCGACGCGCGGTGTCGAGCTGCTCCGGCGTCGGCTCCCACCGCATCATGAGGTCGGTCGTGCCGGTCAGCCCGGTGAGCACGGTCTCGAGCACCGTCAGCGGCGACAGCATCCGGTGCCGCGGGTCGACGTGCCCGATGTGCTCGCGGAGCTCCCGGACATCCACCCGCCCGAGTCGTCGGCCGAGCAGCTCGACCGTGCCCGCGGTGGGGTGCCCGTTCGCGCCGAGGACGGCGAGCAGCGTCGACTTGCCGGCGCCGTTCGGCCCGAGCAGTGCCCAGTGCTCGCCGCTGCGCACCGTCAGCGAGACGTCGTGCAGCAGGTCCCGCCCGGAGCGGGTCACACGGAGGGCTTCGGCGCGGAGCAGGACGTCGGTCACCCGACCAGTCTGCCCGGTCGGGTGCCCCGTCCCGTCGGTGTCAGGCGGAGGCGGGCGCGTCGGCGTTCGCGTGCGCGGCGCGCATCTCCGTCAGGTGCTCGGCCATCGCGCGGGACATGCTGCGGATCACGGCACCGGCGGCCTCGCCGTCGCGGCCCTTCGCGGCTGCGCGGAACGAGTCGAGCCCGTGCTTGACGTCCCAGAACACGAACTCCGGCTGCCCGATGCGGACGAACTTCGCGCGGTTGACGATGCCCTCGGCGGTCTTGACGAGCAGCTCGTTGCCCGAGTGTGCGACGAGGAACGCGATGAGCGCGTCGACGTCGTCGTTCAGGGCGCGGTCCTCGGCGTCGGCGTGCTTGCGGGCCTGGTCGAGGAGCTTGCCGAGCTGCTTGAGCGCGGCGTCGTCGAGGTTCGGCACGGCCCAGCGGGCGGCGAGCTCAGCGAAGCCGAAGAGCAGCTGGAACGCGTCGTCGTACTGCTCACGCGTGGGGGAGGCGACGCGGGTGTACCGGTTCGCCTCCATCTCGACGAGGCCGTAGTCGACGAGCTTCGCGATGGCCTCGCGGATCGGCGTGCGACTGACCCCGAGCCACGCGACGAGCTCGTCGTCGTTGAGGCGTTCGCCGGCCTGCAGCGTGCCGTCCTGGATCGCGGCGAGCATCTTCTCGAGCACGACGTCGCGCAGGAGCTTGCGGGGGGACGACTCGACCGACGACTTGGGTACCGGCATGGCTGCTCCTCACAGGTTCGGGTGTTCCGTGTGCCAAACCTAGCGTGTCAGTTGGCAAGCGTTCGGGAAATCACCTGAAAGGGAAACGCCTCAGCGTCGCAGGTCGACCACCGTCCGGCCGTGCACGCGACCGGCCACCACCTCGGCACCGATCGCGACTGCGTGCTCGAGGTCGACCGTGCGCGTGACGTCGGCGAGCAGCGCCGGGTCGAGGTCGGTGGCGAGTCGCTCCCACGCCCGCTGGCGCAGCGGCAGGGGAGCCTCGACCGAGTTGATGCCGAGCAGCGACACCGCGCGGAGGATGAACGGCATCACCGACGTCGGCAGCGCGGAGTCCTGCGCGAGCCCGCAGGCCGTGACCGCGCCGCCCCACTTCGTCGCGGCGAGCACGTTCGCCAGGGTCGCGCCGCCGACGCTGTCGACCGCACCGGCCCAGGTCGCGCGCTGCAGCGGCTTGCCGAGCTCGGCGAGCGTCGCACGGTCGACCACGTCGGATGCACCGCGGGTCCGGAGCGAGGCCTCGTTCGACCGTCGCCCGGTCGAGGCGGTCACGCGGTACCCGCGGGCGGCGAGCAGGGCGATCGCCACCGTGCCGACACCGCCGGACGCCCCGGTCACGAGCACCGGACCGTCGTCGGGGGACACGATGCGCTCGAGGGCGAGCACGGACAGCATCGCGGTGAACCCGGCCGTGCCGATCGCCGCCGCGAAGGAGTCCTCGACCCTGTCGGGCAGCACGACGAGGGACCCGCTCGGCACCACCGCGTGCTCCGCCCACCCGCCGTGCCGCGTCTCGCCGAGGCCGGCGCCGTTGCACACGACCCGGTCCCCGATCGCGACGTCGTGCACCCCCGGACCCAGCGCCGACACCGTGCCGACGGCGTCGATGCCCGGGACGAGCGGGTCGATCCGGGCGACGCCGGGGTTGCCCGCCAGGGCGAGCCCGTCCTTGTAGTTGACGCTCGAGTACGTGACGTCGACGAGGGCCTCGCCCTCGGCGGGGTCGGGGAGGTCGACCTGCGTGATCGCGGGCGGGGCGGAACGGGAGACGAGGACTGCGCGCGTCATGCGTCGGACGCTACCCCGTGCCTCCCGGCCGTCGTTCCGACCCATCGCACGAAGGATGGAATGACGATCCGCGCATGGTGAGCAGGAAGGAACGGCCTCCTACGCGCGGAACGGCCTCCTACGCGCGGGACGGCTTCCTACGCGCGGGACGGCGCCGCTGCGTCAGCCGAACATGATGGCGGCCTCGTCGTAGCGCGCCTGCGGCACCGTCTTCAGCTCGCCCAGGGCGTCTTCGAACGACACGTGCACGATCTCCGTGCCCTGGAGCGCGACCATCCGGCCCCACCGCCCCTCGACCACGGAGTCGATCGCCGCGAGCCCGAGCCGCGTCGACAGCACCCGGTCGTACGCGGTCGGTGTCCCACCGCGCTGGATGTGCCCGAGGGTGGTGGCGCGCGTCTCGATGCCCGTCATCTCCTCGATCATCGGCGCCAGGCGCTCCCCGATCCCGCCCAGCCGCGGACGACCGAAGGCGTCGAGGCCGCGCTCGGTGTGCGCGTTGTCCTCGTGGTCCGGGACGAAGCCCTCGGCGACGACCACGAGCGGTGCCCGGCCGCGGTCGTAGGCGGCACGCACCCACGCTGCGATCTGCTCCATGCTCGTCTTCTGCTCGGGGATGAGGATCGCGTGCGCGCCCGCCGCCATGCCGGAGTGCAGCGCGATCCAGCCCACGTGCCGGCCCATGACCTCGGCGACCATGCAGCGCGAGTGGGACTCGCCGGTGGTGCGGAGTCGGTCCATGGCCTCGGTCGCGATGGCCACCGCGGTGTCGAAGCCGAACGTGTAGTCGGTGGCGCCGAGGTCGTTGTCGACGGTCTTCGGCACGCCGACGATCTTCAGGCCGGCGTCGGTCAGGCGCTTCGCGGCGGCCAGGGTGCCCTCGCCACCGATCGCGACGATGGCGTCGATGCCGTGCCGCTCCAGCGTCTTCGTGATGTTCTCGACGCCACCGTTCGGCCCCTCGAAGGGGTTGGTGCGGCTCGTGCCGAGGATCGTGCCGCCCTGCTTGGCGATGCCCTGGATGTCCTTGCGGCCGAGGGGCACGATGTCCCCGTCGACGACGCCCCGCCAGCCGTCGCGGAACCCGACGAACTCGTGTCCGTGGATCGCGATGCCCTTGAGCACGATGCCGCGGATGACCGCGTTGAGGCCGGGGCAGTCGCCTCCGGAGGTGAGGATGCCGATGCGCACGGAGACTCCAACGTCGTCGGGTTGCGGGGACCTCCCCATCATGTCTGACGGTGGTGTGGCATTACCATCCCCGTGTGTCCCTGCCGTCCTCCTCCGCCACCGCTCGACCCGGTGCGTCCGGTCGGCGGCCGGGGGCGTCCGGCGCGACCGCTGGGGTCGGCCGCGTGGACACCGTGTACCGGCCGGGAGGCGCGGTGGACGTCCGCGCGACCCTCCGGCCCCTGCAGCGCGGCTCCGGCGACCCCGCCTTCCAGGTGGTCGGGTCCGACACGTGGCTCGCGCTGCGAACGCCGGCCGGAGCGGCCTCGGTGCTGGTCCGCCGGGCGGGTACCGACGCGATCGCGGTCTCGGCGTGGGGTGACGGCGCCGCGTGGGCGGTGACCCACGCGCCGGACCTGCTCGGGCGCGGCGACGACTGGTCCGAGCTTGACGTCAGCGCGCACGCCTTCCTGGCCGAGGCGCGACACCGCCAGCCGGGCTTGCGCCTGCTCCGGACGAACACCGTCGTCGCGATGCTCGTGCCGGCGATCATGGAGCAGAAGGTGACCTCGCGGCAGGCCTGGCGCGCGTGGCGGTACCTGCTCCGGCGCTTCGGTGAGCCGGCGCCCGGTCCGGTGCCGGTGGAGATGTTCGTCCCGCCGGCCCCCGAGCAGTGGGCGCGGATCCCGAGCTGGGAGTGGCACCGGGCCGGCATCGAGCCCGGGCGTTCGGCAACGGTGATGCGGGCGGTGAAGGTCGCACCGGCGCTCGAGCGGACGCTGGCGCTCGGTCGCGGCGGCGCGGTCGTGTCGCAGCGGCTGCAGTCGGTCCCGGGCATCGGGCAGTGGACCGCTGCCGAGACGGCGCAGCGGGCGCACGGCGACCCTGATTCGCCGAGCGTCGGGGACTACCACGTGCCGGCGCTCGTGGGGTGGGCACTGACCGGCTGCCCGGTGG
>CAJYIG010000267.1 GCA_913774725.1 uncultured Curtobacterium sp.
CCCGTCGGGCTCGCCTACGATGGCCTGGATGAGCACCGTCGTCGCGCCCCGGATGCGCCTGTTCGCCGTCGTCCTGTGGGCCGTCGCGGTCGTGCTGGTCCCCCTCGCGCTGCTGACCGGCGGCAACCCGTGGCTGGTCCCCGTCCCGAGCGTCTTCACGGCGTTCCTCGCCTGGGCCGTCCTCTGGCGCCCGCGCTTCGAGCTGACCGACGAAGCACTCACGATCGTCGACGTCCGCCGCACGAGCACCTACCCCTGGCGCCGCGTGCAGGAGGTCCGGACGAAGTACGGCATCGAGGTCGTGACGACCGAGGGGGTCCGCCGCACCTGGCTCGCGACGCGGCCGACCGCCGCGCTCGGCATCCGTCAGGCCGGGGGCGGTGAGACCACGGCTGCGGACGTCACGCAGGTCGCGGACGTCCTCCGCGTGCACGTCCCGGCACCCGTGGTGCACGACGGCCCGCCCCCGGCGACGGTCGAGGCGGCGACCATCACCCACCGCGTGCACGGCTGGTCCGTCACGGCGATGATCGTGCTCGGCGTCGCGGCGTCGATGGCGGCGGCACAGCTCTAGACCGGCCCCGCCCCCGGACGGGAGGCGCGTGGCGGGACCGCACCGAGCCTCCCGACCGACGCGCGCGCAGGCTGGAGGCGCGTGGCGGAACCGCGCGGAGCCTCCCGACCGACGCGTGCGCGGTCCGGAGGCGCGTGGCGGGACCGCGCGGAGCCTGCTGTCCGTCCCGTGGTGCGGCGAACCCGTTCGTCGGTCAGACCGTGAACGCCACCGCGGAGACGACCAGCAGGGCCGCGACCACTGCTCCGGAGACCACTGCGGGACGGTCCCACGCGCGACGGACGGCGGTGTCGCCGGGGTTCGACGCACGACGCGAGCGCCAGCGGTGACGGATCGTCCGGAGCTCCTCGGGCTCGTACGGCACGGAGAACTCCCCCCGGCGGCCCGGGCGCGACCCGCGGATCGACGGCCCGCCGCGGCAGGTGACCGCCTGGCCGTCCACGGTCTGCACGACGATCTGCCAGCGCAGGCGGACGTCGGCGAGGGCCGCCCACGGGATGCGGGTGGTGCGCAACGGGTTCACGACCGTGAGGGCGTCGTCGTCGAGCCGGACGACCGGCCGGACCGTGAGCAGCCAGAGTGCCCACACGACCGCGGCGACCGGACCGACCGCCGACCAGACCACGTCCCAGCTCCCCCTCGCCACCGCGTCGGCGAGCAGGAAGCACCCCAGGACGGCGACGAGGCCGGACGCCACCGCTCCTCCGCGACCTGCGCGGAGGACGACGGGACGTCCGGCCTCGGGGTGGTGCAGCGGGATCAGCGCCCGAACTCGAACCCGGCACCCGGGATCGCGGCGAGCAGGTCCTTCGTGTACTGCTCCTTCGGGTCGGCGAAGACCTCGTCGGTCGTCGCCTTCTCGACGATCTGCCCCTTCCGCATGACGCAGACGTTGTCCGCGACGAGGCGGACGACCGCGAGGTCGTGCGTGATGAAGAGGTAGGTCAGGTCCAGCTCGGTCTGCAGCTCGGTCAGCAGGTCGAGGATCTGGCCCTGGACGAGCACGTCGAGAGCAGAGACCGCCTCGTCGAGCACGATGACCTCGGGCTTCAGCGCCAGCGCACGCGCCACGGCGATGCGCTGCCGCTGCCCGCCGGACAGCTCGTTCGGGTAGCGGTTGACCATCGACTTCGGCAGCGCGACCTGGTCGAGCAGCTCGAGCACGCGGGCCCGGCGGCTGGCCTTGTCGCCGACCTTGTGCGTGGCGAGGGGCTCGGCGATCGTGTTCCCGACGTTGTACATCGGGTCCAGCGAGCCGTACGGGTCCTGGAACACCGGCTGCACGCGGCGGCGGAAGTCGAACAGCTCCTTGCCCTTGAGTGCGCCGATGTCGATGCCGTCGAACGTCACCGAACCGCCGGTGATCGACTCGAGCTGCAGCACCAGCTTCGCCACGGTCGACTTGCCCGAACCGGACTCGCCGACGAGCGCCGTGGTGGTGCCCTTCGGGATCGCGAACGACACGTCGTCGACGGCCTTCAGCTCACGCGACTGCAGGTTCTTGCCGCGGAGCTTGTAGACCTTCTGCAGGTTCTTCACGACGATGAGGTCCTGCGCCGGACGGTGCTCGCGCTCCTGGGCGCGGGCGATCAGCTCGTCGTCCTCGCTGCCGGCGTCGGCGATGCCGACCCGCTGGTGCTGCACCTTCGACTGGATGCGACGGCTCGCGAGCGAGGGCGCCGCGGCGACGAGGCGCTGCGTGTACGGGTGCTGCGGGTTCGCCAGGATCTCCTTGGACGGACCCGACTCGACGACCTGGCCCTTGTACATCACGACGAGCTTCTCGGCGCGCTCGGCGGCGAGGCCGAGGTCGTGCGTGATGAACAGGACCGAGGTGCCGAAGTCGCGGGTCAGCGTCTCGAGGTGGTCGAGGATGATCCGCTGCACGGTGACGTCGAGGGCCGAGGTCGGCTCGTCGGCGATGAGCAGCTGCGGGCGGCTCGACAGACCGATGCCGATGAGCACGCGCTGGCGCATGCCGCCGGAGAACTCGTGCGGGAACTGCTTCAGGCGGGTCGCGGCGTCGCCGAGGCCGGCCTCCTGCAGCACCTCGACCGCGCGGGCGCGGATCGCGTGCTTGCCGGTCGCCATGCCGTTGGCCTTGATGGCCTCTTCGACCTGGAAGCCGATCGACCACAGCGGGTTGAGGTTCGACATCGGGTCCTGCGGGACGTAGCCGATCTCCTTTCCGCGGATGCCGGCCATCTCCTTGTCGGACAGCCCGACGAGCTCACGCCCGTTGAACTTGATGGACCCGCCGGTGACCTCGCCGGTGCCGGCGAGGAGCTTGATGATCGCCTGGGCGCTGGTCGACTTGCCCGAACCGGACTCGCCGACGATCGCCAGGCGCTCGCCCTGCTCGAGGGTGAAGTTCACGCCGCGGACGGCCTGGACCATGCCGCTCTGGGTGCGGAACCCGACCTGCAGGCCCGAGACCTCGAGCAGCGGGGCGCCGGATCCGGCCGGACGACGGGTGGTGGGATCGGTGAGCGTCTCGGTCATCGACGGGCCCTCGCCTTCGGGTCGAGCGCGTCGCGGACCACGTCGCCGAGGAGCAGGAACGCGAGCACGGTGATGGACAGGGCGGCGGACGGCCAGAAGATCGTCGACGGGTTGGTGCGGATCGACGTCTGCGCGGTGCCGATGTCGAGGCCCCAGCTGAGCGCCGACGGGGGCAGCCCGATACCGAGGAACGACAGGGTGGCCTCGGCGACGATGAACGAGCCGAGCGACACCGTCGCGATGACGATGACGGGGGCGATCGCGTTCGGGATCACGTGGCGCACGAGCGTGGTGAAGCGGCTGACCCCGAGCGCCGCCGAGGCGGTGACGTAGTCGGACTGCTTCGCGCTGAGCACGGCACCGCGCATGATGCGGGCGATCTGCGGCCACGCGAACGCGGCGAGCACGAGTGCCACCGTGAACGCGTTGCGCGCCGGGATGACCGACATGATCACGATCGCGCCGAGGATGGTCGGGATCGAGAAGAAGATGTCACCGATGCGGGAGACGATCGTGTCGAGCCAGCCGCCGTAGAAGCCGGCGAGGGCGCCGATGATGATGCCGACGAGCGACACCAGGATCGTCGCGACCAGACCGACGATGACCGAGCTGCGCGCACCCCAGATGACTCGGGCGTACACGTCGTAGCCCTGGCGGTTGTACCCGAGCGGGTGGCCCGGACGCGCGCCCTCGTCACTGAAGTCGAGGTTCGCCGCGCGCGGGTCGACGTGCGTGAACAGGCCGGGGAAGATCGCGACGACGAGCACGAGCAGGATCAGGATCGACGAGATCCAGAAGGTCGGGCGGACGCGCATGGAGTCCCACGCGTCGGTCCAGGTCGAGCGCGTCTTCTCCGTCTCGTCGACCTGGTCGACCGCCTGGAGCGGCGTCTCCTCGATCGGCGCGACGTAGTGCGTCGCGGAGCGGGGTTCGGCGTTACTTGGCATAGCGGATCCTCGGGTCCAGGACGGCGTAGAGCAGGTCGACCAGGAGGTTGGCGAGCATGAAGATGATGACCATCACGGCGACGAAGGAGACGACCGTGGGGCCCTCGCCGAGCTTGACGGCGCGGAACACCGTGCCGCCGACGCCGTTGATGTTGAAGATGCCCTCGGTCACGACCGCGCCGACCATCAGGTTGCCGATGTCGACACCGAGGTAGGTCACGACGGGGATGAGCGAGTTGCGGAAGATGTGCACCCCGACCACGCGGCGACGGGGCAGGCCCTTCGCGGTGGCGGTCCGCACGAAGTCAGCGCTCATGTTCTCGGCGACGCTGGCGCGCGTCAGACGGACGATGTACGCGAACGACACGGTCGCGAGCACGATCGCCGGGAGCACGAGCTCCGACCACGGTGCCTGACCCGACACGGTGACGCGGAACAGCCCGAGCTGGATGCCGAAGACGTACTGCAGCAGGAAGCCGACGACGAAGGTCGGCACCGAGATGAGCAGGAGCGAGACGACGAGCGCGGTGGTGTCGAACCACTTGCCCTTCTTGAGGCCCGCGATCACGCCGACGACGATGCCGGCGACGGCCTCGAAGAGCAGCGAGAGGAGCGCCAGGCGCGCGGTGATCGGGAAGGCCGATGCGAGCTGCTGCGACACCGGCAGGCCCGAGTAGGTGACGCCGAGGTCGCCCTTGAAGACACCGCCGATCCAGAGCAGGTACTGGACGAGGAACGGCTTGTCCAGGTTGTACTGCTGCCGGAGCTGCTCGATCACCTGCGGCGACGGCTGACGGTCGCCGAACAGCGCGGCGATCGGGTCGCCGGGCAGCGAGAAGACCATGAAGTAGATGAGGAACGTGGCCCCGAAGAAGACGGGGATGAGTTGCAGGAGGCGCTTGCCGAGGTACCAGAGCATCAGATCGCTCGGTCCTGCGCAGCGGCGCGCGTGTCGTTCTGGTTCATGTCGTGAGGGGTGGACGGCTCGCGGGTCGGCACGGGTGTCCGGTGCGGGCGGCGGCGCCCGCGGTGGTGGGGGTTGTGTTGCCGCCGAGGTACGGGGGCCCGGAGACCGTGTGGTCTCCGGACCCCCGTCCGGTGGCCGCGGAGCAGGATACCTGCTCGCGGTGTGTCCCAGCGGTACTGGACCGCAGCGGGACCGGTGTTACTTGGTGACCTCGATGTCGTAGTACAGCGGAACGGAGTCCCAACCGAACTTGACGTTCTTGACGTTGTCAGCCGACCAGACGCCGGTCACGTTGGAGTACCACAGCGGGATCTCCGGCAGGTCCTTGAACAGGAGTTCCTGGGCCTGGTCGAAGTACTTGTTGCCCTCTTCGACGGACGAGGCCGAGCGGCCCTTCGCGAGGAGGTCGTTGTACTCGGTGGAGTCGTAGCGCGAGTAGTTGCTGGACGAACCCTCACCCATGGTCGGGCCGAGGAAGTTGTACAGCGACGGGTAGTCGGCCTGCCAACCGGTACGGCTACCGCCCGTGAGCTTGTCCTGCGTCTGCGTGTCCAGGGCCTCCTGGAACGTCGGCACGGCCTTGCCCTCGGCCTTGATCCCGAGCGTGTTCGAGATCGAGTTGGTGACCGCGGTCACCCATGCCTCGTGGCCACCATCGGCGTTGTACTGGATGGTGAGGGTCTCGTCGTACGGCGAGATCTCGTTGGCCTGCGCCCAGAGCTTCTTGGCCTCGGACGGGTTGTAGTCGAGGACGTCCGACCCGTCGAGCTTGTCGTTCCAGCCGGAGATCACCGGGGAGGTGAAGTCCTTGGCCGGGGTGCGGGTGCCGTCGAAGATCTTGTCGGTGATCTGCTTGCGGTTCACCGACAGCGACAGGGCCTCGCGACGGAGCTTGCCCTCGTCGCCGCTCCAGTGCTGCAGGTAGTACGGCATGTAGAACGCCTGGAAGATCGCAGCGGGCTGGTTGACGTTCGAGTCCGGGAAGTCCGACTTGTAGGTCTGGAAGGCGCTGTCCGGGATCGCGTCGAGCACGTCGAGGTTGCCGCCCTGCACGTCCGCGTAGGCGGTGTCCTGCGAGGTGTAGAACGTGATCGTCAGACCACCGTTCTTCGGCTTGCGCTTGCCGGCGTAGTCCTTGTTGGTGACGAGCTTGATCGACTGGTTGTGCGTCCAGGCGCTCTTGCCGTCGAGCTTGTACGGGCCGTTGCCGATCGGGTTCTCACCGAAGGCCTTGGTGTCGTCGTAGAACGCCGACGGGAGCGGCATGAAGGCCGAGTAGCCGAGCGACAGCGGGAAGTCCGACTGCGCCGACTTCAGCGTGACGGTGAACTCGTCGTCGCTGACGACCTTGAGGCCGGTGAGCTCCGAGTCCGCGTCGGCGTTGTAGCCCTCGATGTTCTCGAAGAAGTAGCTCGCGCCCTGCGCGTTCGACTTCTGAGCAGCCCAGTTCCACGCCTTGGTGAACGACTCGGCCGTGACCTTCTCGCCGTTGGTGAAGGTGTAGCCGGTGTTGAGCTTGATGTCGTAGGTCTTGGAGTCATCGGTGTCGATGCTCTTCGCGACCTCGTCGACCGGCTTGCCGTCGGCGTCGTACGAGACGAGGCCCTCGAAGATCGACGTGATGATCTTGCCGCCACCGGTCTCGGTGGAGTTCGAGGGGATGAGCGGGTTCTGGGGCTCGGAGCCGTTCGTGGTGACGATCCCGGACGCGTTCGTCGAGCCCGAGTCACCGCCGTTGCCGCTTCCGTTGCTGGAGCAGCCGGTCAGGGCGATTGCTGTGGCCCCGAGCACGGCGAGGGCAGAGAGCCCAGCGCGCTTCTTGATCAAGGTTCCTCCTGGTGCATGGGACACGCCAGGCACAGAGGTGCTGCCGGGCGTGTTTGTCCTTGCACTGTAGGCAGTGCTCCGACCGCCGACCAAACCCTGCGGCCATCGGTTACAAACCGGAAACCAAGTTGCAGGATCGTTGCGGGAGGATGCAAGATTCGGGCGCTCTGACGGGGCCGGAGCGGGTTTGTTGCTTCTGCAACGAAGTTGTTGCACGAGCGCACACCGATGGGCTAGCCGAACGACTCCCGCGAGGACGTGGAGCGCTCCGACGTCGACCTGCTCGACGGCGCCGCACGGACGCCTGACGCACGTGTGCCCTGCCCGGGGCTCCGGACAGGGCACACGCTACGCGCTCAGCGCTCGGATCGCCGCCGTGTGACACGGACGGCGGGTCGGATCAGGCGAACGCCTCGATCGGTGGGCACGCGCAGACCAGGTTGCGGTCGCCGTACGCCTGGTCGATCCGGCGCACCGGCGGCCAGTACTTCCGGGTGCTGATGCCGGGCAGCGGGTAGACGCCCTGCTCACGCGTGTAGGCGTGCTCCCACTCGCCGGAGATCACGGAGGCAGCCGTGTGCGGGGCGTGCACGAGCGGGTTGTCGTCCGCCGGCCACTCCCCCCGCTCGACGGCCGCCGCCTCGGCACGGATGGCGAGCATCGCGTCCACGAACCGGTCGAGTTCGGCGAGGTCCTCGCTCTCGGTCGGCTCGACCATGAGCGTGCCCGCGACCGGGAACGACATGGTCGGCGCGTGGAAGCCGTAGTCGACCAGGCGCTTCGCGACGTCGTCCACCGTGATGCCGGAGGACTCGCGCAGGGGCCGCAGGTCGAGGATGCACTCGTGGGCGACCAGGCCGGACTCGCCGGTGTACAGGACCGGGAACGCCTCGCGGAGCCGCGCGGCGATGTAGTTCGCCCCGAGCACGGCGGCCTCGGTCGCTCGGGTCAGCCCCTCGAGCCCCATCATCCGCACGTAGGTCCAGGTGATCGGGAGGATGCTCGGGCTGCCGTAGGGCGCCGCGCTGACCGGGCCGCCCGCGTGCGCGAGCCGACCATCGGCGCCGTCCTCCGCGGCCGTCGACGACCCGCGCCGCCGGTCCGCCTGCTGCGCCATCGGGTGCGCGGGCAGGAAGGGCGCGAGGTGTGCCTTCGAAGCCACCGGCCCGACACCGGGGCCACCGCCGCCGTGCGGGATGCAGAAGGTCTTGTGCAGGTTGAGGTGCGAGACGTCGCCGCCGAAGTCGCCGAA
>CAJYIG010000268.1 GCA_913774725.1 uncultured Curtobacterium sp.
CGGAAGGACCCGCAGTTCGGCAAGGGTGCGATCCGCGGTCTGGCGGCGCCCGAGTCCGCCGGCAACGCGACGACCGGCATGGCGATGGGTGCGCTGCTGTCCCTCGGTCTGCCGGTGTCGGCGACCGCTGCGATCATGCTCGCCGCGTTCCGCCAGTACGGCCTGCAGCCGGGCCCCCTGCTGTTCGACCGGTCCCCCGACCTGGTGTGGGCGCTGCTCGCCTCGTTCTTCATCGCGATGGTCGTGCTGCTCGTCATCAACCTGCCGTTCGCGATGCTCTGGGCGAAGCTGCTGCGCATCCCGCGGGCGTACCTCTACGCGGGCATCGCCGTCTTCTGCGGGCTCGGCATCTACGCGACGAGCGGCTCGGTGTTCGACCTGCTCATGCTGCTCGGCATCGGACTCGTCGGGTTCCTCATGCGGGCGCTCGACGTGCCGCTGGCGCCGCTCATCATCGGCATGGTGCTCGGCCCGCTGGCCGAGACGAGCCTGCGGGACGCGGCACTGAGCGCGGACGGGGACTTCTCGGTCCTGGTGGCCGGACCGATCCCGATCGTCCTGTACGCCGTGCTGGCGGTCGTGGTCGCGGCCACCGTCACGGGTCGGGTCCGGGCACGGCGGGCGGCGCGGCGCGAGCTGGTCGACGCGTAGCCGGATCGGGGACCGGACACCCCGACGGACGAGAGGCGCGTGGCGACCCCGCGCCGCGCCTCCCGTCCGGCACCGGGTCGGGTCGGGAGGCACGTGGCGGAGCCGATCCGCGCCTCCCGTCCGCCACGCGGCGCGCTACGCTCGACCGGTGCGCGCGACCGTGCGGGACGTGGCGGCCCTCGCCGGGGTCTCCCCGAAGACCGTCTCCAACGTGGTGAACGGCGGCGTGCCCGTCCGGCCGGCGACCCGCGAGCGCGTCGAGCGTGCTGTGGCGGAGCTCGGCTACGTGCCGAACCTGTCCGCCCGCGGACTGCGGAACGGACGCTCCGGCGCGATCGCGCTGACGCTGCCGGAACTCGGCAACGCGTACTCCGCGGAGCTCGCGCAGTGGTTCGTGGAGCTCGCGCGCGAGCGGGGCTGGACGGTGCAGCTCGACCAGACGGGCAACGACGCCGAGCGTGAGCGCGAGCTCGTCTCACGGGCCCGCGCGCACCTGGTGGACGGTCTGGTGCTCAACCCGGTGTCGCTCAGCGCGAGCATCCTGGCCGAGACCGAGGGGCTGCCGCCGACCGTCGTCATCGGCGAGGTGGAGCCCGAGCGGGTCGACCAGGTGCACGTCGACAGCCGCCGCGCCGCCCGGGAGGTCACGACCCACCTGCTCGACCGCGGCCACCGCCGGATCGCCGTCGTCGGATCGGCCCGGGCCTCCGACGCCACGGCGACGAGCGAGCTCCGCGACCAGGGCCACGCGGACGCACTCGGGGCGGTCGACCTCGAGGTCGACCCCTCCCTGCGCGTGCCGCTGCCGGCGTGGACGACGAGTGCGGCTGCGACGGGCTTCGCCGACTGGCTCGACACGCACCCGCTGCCCGACGCCGTGTTCGCGTACACGGACTCGATCGCGTTCGGCGTGCTGCACGTCCTGGCGGCCCGGGGCGTCCGCGTGCCGGAGCAGGTGAGCGTCGTCGGGTTCGACGACGTCGACGCAGCAGCCTTCGCGATCCCGGCACTCACGACGGTGTCGTTCGACCGACGGGCCTTCGCGACGGCGGCACTCGACCTGCTGACGCGACGCATCGCCGACCCGTCCGCTCCGCCGGAGACCGTCGTCGTACCGCACCGCATCGTCGAGCGCGCGAGCGTCGCCGACCGCTGACCGGTCGCCCGGTCGCGGACGCGTACGGTGCGCCGCATGAGCGCCGACGACCCCGCGATGCCCGTGCTGACGGCGACCGTCCTGCAGTCCCCCGACCCGGTGCGCCTCGCACGGTTCTGGGGTGCCCTGACCGGGTGGACCGTGCACGAGGACGGCCCGACCTGGCTGCGGGTCCGCCCGGCTGACGGCGGAGTCGGGCTCTCGGTGCAGTACGACGACGCCTACCAGGCACCGACCTGGCCACCGGCCCCGGGCACGCAGGGCATGCAGCTGCACCTCGACCTGCAGGTGGAGGACCTCGACGCCGCGGTCGCCCGCGCGCTCGAACTCGGTGCGACCGAGGCGGCGTTCCAGCCGCAGGACGACGTGCGGGTGCTCCTCGACCCGGACGGGCACCCGTTCTGCCTGTTCCTTCCCGGCGCCTGAGCGGCCCGGCGCCCGGCACGCGCGCGGCGGCACCGGCGCGAGACTCGGCCAGGCGGACGAGACTCGCGACTGGAAGCCGTGGAAGTGTCCGTCAGCGCGAGTCTCGGGGCGCCGACGGCCCGGAGCCGCCCGCTGCATCGAGCACGACCTCGCGGGTCTGCTCCGCGCCGAGGATCCGGAAGTGCCCGCCGACGGGCACCCGCACGTTCGTGGCTCCGGCGAGCTCGCTGCCGCCCGGGATGAGCGTGTCGAACACCCCGTACACGGACGTGATCCTGGCGTTCACCGCGAGGTCCCGCCCGAGTGCCGCGAGCACGGGGTCCGCCGCCCGGAAGGCCCGCAGGTGCGGCACCGGCGCCAGCCGCGCGTACACGGACCCGCCGAACGGGGTCGACACCGCCACCATCCGGTCGATGCGCTCCCCTTCCGGCAGCGTCATCGCGTACTTGCCGATCAGCCCGCCCTTGCTGTGCGCGACGACCAGCACCCCGCGGAGGTCCTGCTCCTCGAGGTACGCCAGGACCTCCCGCGCCGAGTCCGGCACGGGCCGCAGGTTGTGGCGCAGGACGGGCAGCACGTGCACCGGGTGTCCGGCGTCGTGCAGGGCGTCCATCAGCGGGCGCATGAAGTGCCAGGTCTCGTACACGCCTGGCACGACGACGACCGGCTGGCCGTCGCCGGTCCGGTAGTCCTCGGCGGTCGTCGGTCCGGTGCTCCGCAGCTGCCACCGGGCGGCGTACCACCAGTCGAGCGCGGCCCACCAGGCACGGCGCAGCAGCGGCACACGGCCTGGAGGCACGGCCGCCGTCCCCGACGCCGCCGGCGTCCCCGGGGTGGTCCGGTCCGTCACCGCGCCGGCCCCGTCGTCGGGCCGTCGGTCGCCGAGTGCTCGCCGACCGTGTCCTCCGTCGTCTGCACGCGGCGGAACTCGTCGACCAGGGCGGCGAACGGCCCGGGCTGCTGCTCCTGCACGTGGTGGCCACCCGGCAGCTCGACCAGGGCGCCACGACGTGCCCCGGTCGCGAGCGCCGCGGCCCAGTCACGTCGCCCGATGGGGTCCTGGTCCCCGCGCACGACGAGCACCGGCTGCACGAGCTCCGGGACGGTGTCCTCGAGTCGGTACCGGAGCATCGGCCGCAGCTGCCGGACGTACTGCCGCAGGCTCCGCAGGTAGTCGGTGAGCACGACGAGGTTCATCCGCGGGGCCTCGACGAGGCTGTCGCGTCCGAGGTCCGTCGCCTGCTGGAGCAGCGTCCGCCGCGCCGGGTCCACGACGGGACCGACCAGGACGACCGCGGTCACCGCGTCCGGGTGCCGCCGGGCGCCCTCGGCGACCACCTGCGTGCCCATCGACTGGCCGACGAGCACGAGGTCCCCGGCGCCACGGTCACGGACGGCCCCGACCACGAGGTCACCGAGTTCCTGCAGGTCGAGCGCGCGTCCGGCCGGGGGCAGCCCGCCGAAGCCCGGCAGGTCGACGGCCACGGTCCGGTACGTCCGGGCGAGGGACCGCTGCGCCCGGGCGAACGAGCGGTGTGACATCCCGATGCCGTGCACGAGGACGACCGTCGGTGCGAGCGTGTCGCGCAGCCGTCCGGCCGGCGCGAGGGTCCTGAGCCGCACGGGCAGCCCGCCGACCTCGAAGGACTCCACCCGTGCACGCACGGTGTGAACCTACGCCGCGGTGCCCGTCGGGCGATCAGCCGGGACCGGACGCGACCGGGAGCTGACCCTCGACGCGCGGTCGCCGCCGTCCTATGCTCCGCAGCATGCGCAAGGTGACCTCGGGACTGTTCGCGTCGGTCGACGGTGTGGTGCAGGACCCGTACGAATACCAGTACGACTCGTTCGACGCCGAGCTCGGCACCGCCATGACGGCGTGGATGGAGCGGACCGAGACGGTGCTGCTCGGCAAGCAGAGCTACCTGGAGTGGTCGGAGTGGTGGCCCGCGCACGCGGACGACCCGTTCGGGCAGTGGATCAACCCGATCGAGAAGCACGTCGCCTCGACCACCCTCCGTGACGACCTGACGTGGCAGAACGCCCACCGGATCCAGGGCGACGTCGACGACTTCGTCCGCGAGCTCAAGGCCGGCGACGGCGGCGACATCGCGGTCACGGGCAGCGTCACCCTGGTGCGGCACCTGCTCTTCGCCGGCCTCCTCGACGAGCTCCAGCTCATGGTGCACCCGGCGATCGCGGGTGCGGGCCGGAAGCTCTTCGAGCCGACCGACCCGCCCACCCGCCTGCGCCTGGTGCAGAGCGTCGTGACCAGCAAGGGGAACGTGCTGAGCACCTACGCGCCGTTCGACGCCTGACGGAGGCGGGGCGCGCCTCCAGGCCGGGCCGCGGGACCGCTCCATCGGCACCCCGACGGGCGGGTGGACGGACGGGTGCCGAGACCGGCGTACCCTTCTGGGTGGCCGTCGACCGCACCACACTGGAGAACACCATGTCCGAGGACACCCGCCCGCACGTCGTCATCGTCGGGGGTGGCTTCGCGGGGATCGCGGCCATGCGGGAACTCGCCGACGCCGACGTCCGCGTGACGCTCGTCGACCGCCACGTCTACAACATGTTCCAGCCGCTCATGTACCAGGTCGCCACCGGCGGTCTGAACGCGGGCGACGTCACCTACTTCCTGCGGAGCCTGCGGGCGAAGCAGTCGAACGCCGACTTCCGCCACGGGCTGCTCACCGGCATCGACACCGAGCACCGGATCGCCGAGATGTCCGACGGCGAGCACCTGCACTACGACTGGCTGATCCTGGCGAACGGCGTCAACACGAGCTACTTCGGCACGCCCGGTGCGTACGAGTACGCGTACTCGATGTACTCCCGATCGCAGGCCCTCCGGATCCGTGACGAGCTGTTCACCCGCCTCGAGCAGGCCGCCGCGCAGCAGGGCCCGGACGAGATCCGCGTCGTGATCGTCGGCGGCGGCGCGACCGGTGTGGAGATGGCCGGAGCCCTCGCCGAGCTCCGTGACCAAGCCCTCGTCGGGGCCTACCCGGAGATCGAGCGCGGCAACATCTCGATCACGCTCGTGCACCGCAGCGGGGAGCTCCTCAAGCCGTTCGCCCCGCGTCTGCGCCGGTACGCGGCCAAGGTGCTCCGGAAGCGCGGGGTGGTGCTCCGGCTGGACACCGGCGTCGCCGAGGTCAAGGAGGACGGGGTCGTCACCGCCTCGGGCGAGTTCATCCCCGCGTCGCAGGTCATCTGGGCCACCGGTGTCGCGGCGCACAAGGAGGTCTCGGGCTGGGGCATGCCGCAGACCCACGGCGGCCGCATCCAGGTGAACGACGACCTGAGCGTCAAGGGCGTCGAGCGGATCTTCTCGGCCGGCGACATCGCGGCGCAGGACGACGCCCTCGCGCAGCTCGCCCAGCCCGCGCTGCAGGGCGGCAAGCACGTCGCCCGACAGGTGAAGCGGCTGCTCGAGGGCAGGTCCACCGAGCGGTTCAAGTACTTCGACAAGGGCACGATGGCGACCATCGGGACGAACGCCGCGGTGGCGCAGCTGCGCGGCGGCATCACGATGGTCGGCCCCGTGGCGTGGGCGGCGTGGGTCGCGGTGCACATCGCCTCGCTGCTCGGCAACGGCAACCGGCTGTCGACGCTGTCGCACTTCTTCGTCCGCTACCTGTGGTTCATGCGGAAGCGCTCGATCCCGATCGTCGGGGACGTCCGGCCCGTGCGCCCGAACGGCGACCGCGAGCCGGAGCCCTGGCAGATGCAGAAGGCCGAGTAGCGCCGGGCGCTGCTGGCGGGCCCGGGCGCGGGCTCGGGCGCGGGCTCGGGCGGCGACCCGTGCGACAGGGTCGACGTCGTACGACAGCGG